>JAURPT010000173.1 GCA_030836535.1 Alphaproteobacteria bacterium | reverse complement strand
GTAGTCAATGCCTGCCTCCTGCAGGCGCTGGGCCATGGCAATGCCGGACATGCCGGCGCCGATAACGAGCACCCGGAAATCTTTTCGGGCAACGGGCAGGGTGAAGTCCAAATGCCTTGGGTCTTCATCTTCCAGCACCAGTTCTTCCCGCAACAGGGGGAAGTGTTTGTCGGGGATAGGCTGGCCGGTGATAAAATGCATGGCCTCAACAATCATGGCTTCTGTCGGCGGCGCTGGCAGTGTGTAGCCGCGATCACGGTACGCCAACAGTGCTGCATGGGCTTGAGCTCGGACAATATCTCGTTCCGTCTCGGTCAGGCTGTCATCATCTTCCCCAAGGGGGTCGGTTAGGGGTTTAACGTCGCCATTGAAGTGGTTGGTGTTGCCAGTCAGGTGCATCAACGCCACCATGAGGGCTGGAATGCTGGCGTCTTTCAAATATTCAGCCAATGTCGCTTCATCAATATCGAAGGGTGCAAATTTACTCATGACTTTCCCCTGTCTTCCCAAAACACTAAGGGAGGAAAGCTTACAGTATGGTGGATGATGATCAACAATAGCCTTGCTGAGTGCTGGACTTGGCGATTGGTCTGCACCAAGATCGCTGCACAGTAAATTGATCGACAGAAGGGGGTATCCATGCCGGATCTGGAAAAATTTGTGGCCGAGTGGAAAGGCCATATGAATGACGACCGCGGGATTGAAGACATGGTGGCCGAAGATGCGCAAATCCTGTCACCCGCCTATTGGGCATCCAAGCAGGGTAAGGAATATGTCATGCAGGTGCTGGGGTCCGTGAATACGGGTTTTGATGAATTCACCATCAAGCGGGAATGGGCGCAGGATGACACGGTCATCTATGAGTTCCAGGCGAAGCTGGGCGATGTCAGCATGAAGGGCGTCGATATCATTACAGTCAATGAAGACAACAAACTGCAGCAGATTGAAGTGCTGATCCGCCCGATCAACGCCCTGATGGCGATGGCAGAGCACGTCAAAGGTGGCTTCCGCGAAAAAGCTGCTGGAGAATAAAATCATGAGCAAAGAAGAAGCGAACATCCAACTGGTGCAGGATTTTTTTAAGGCCTGGGAAGGTGGCAAGCCCGGCGACATGGAAGCCGCCTATGACGCGTTTTTGGCAGATGACTGCATCTACGAAAATTCCGGCCTGCCATCGTTCAACAAAGAAGAGACGATGAAATTCTTTTTCTCTAAGCCCAAGTCAGAGAGCGGTATCGTCAAACTGGTGGCAGAAATTCATGCCATCGGTGCGGATGGGAATGTTGTTTATACGGAACGCACCGATCATCACTATGACGCTGATGGTAATGCTGTGCTGACACCCAAAATTGCCGGCACCTTCGTGGTCAAGGATGGAAAATTCAAACGCTGGTCAGACTATTTTGATCCGCGCCACATGCTGGAGCTGTTCGCGGACCGGCTGGAACAGCAATAAGGAAATCAAATGTCTGAAGAACAAAAGAAAGTTGCGCTGGTCATTGGCGCCGGTGTGGCAACGGGCGGCGCAGTTGCTAAGCGTTTTGCCCGTGAAGGTTACATTGCCTGCATGGCCCGGCGACAGGGCGAAAAACTACAGGGCCTGATTGATGAAATTGAAGCCGAAGGTGGTGAAGCATACGGCTATAGCTGCGACGCCACCGAAGAAGATGAGGTCGTTGAACTCATCGAAAAAATTGAGGTAGAACACGGTCCAATTGAGATGGCCTGTTACAATGCCGCTGTCGGTGCAGCGCATTCCATCACGGACTTCCCCGCCAAGGTCTATGAGCGCGTCTGGCGCATAAACACCTTCGGTGCCTTTCTGATGGGGCGCGAAGTCTCCAAGCGAATGGTGGAACGGGGCAGGGGGACCATCCTGTTCACCGGGGCTACGTCTGCTTTGCGCGGTAAAGCGGGGCTGGCCGCTTTTGCTGGCTCTAAACATGCGTTGCGGGCCCTGACCGAAAGCATGGCACGCGAGTTGTTCCCGCAGAACATTCACGTGGCGCACATCATCATCGATGGGCCGATAGACACACCGCTGATCCGCAAAATGCAGCCCAAGACGTTTGAAGAACGGCCGGAAGATGGCGTGCTGCTGCCCGATGATATTGCCGAAACCTATTGGACTATTCACCAGCAACCGCGCAGTGCGTGGCTGAGCGAAACAACCCTGCGCCCCTGGGTCGAACCCTGGTAGGCCGAAAGAGAAGTACGATGAGCAAAACTGTTGAAGTCTTTTTTGATTTCCTGAGCCCGCCCAGCTATCTGGCGTGGACACAAATCCCGCTGATTGCAGAACGCACGGGTGCCAATGTCGTTTGGCGGCCCATGTTTACCATCGGCCTCCATGACCTGACGGGGAATACATCGCCGGTCATGGTGCCCAACAAGGGTAAATGGGTGCGTGCTGATACGCAGAAATACGCGGCTAAATATGGCGTGGAGCTGAACTATAACCCCCATGGCCTGATCAATATTTTGCCTGCCGACCGAGCCGCTGCTGCGGCTGAAAAGCGGGGCGAGTTGGAGCCACTGATGGCGGCGTTGTATCCCGCGATGATGGTCGATGGAAAAGATATCTCCAAACCGGATGTATTGGCTGATCTACTCACCAGCGCAGGGCTGGATGCTGAGTATTATCTGCAGGCGATCCAGACGGATGAAGTGAAAGACCATTTGAAGGCCAACACCCAGGAAGCCGCAGACCGCGGAGCCTTTGGTGCGCCTACATTTTTTGTTGGTGATGAAATGTTCTTTGGGCAGGACCGCCTACACTTTGTGGAAGAGGCGCTTGCCGTGGGCTAACAGCGCTGCACGTCAACGGTTATTCTAGACATGCACGAGTGACTTTAAGGCTGGACAGGTGACCAAGTAATTGCCTACACTTTGATTCTTCATAGGGAAGGCGTGCGCCTGCGGTGGGGACCGCCGTGCACGCTACAAATTAGGGGGAATCAAATGCCTTTACCACATCTGGAGAAACCCACGCTCGAGGGGAGGACCGGCAGATTGCTCGGTCGTGCCGTTGGGGCGCTGGTTATTGCTTCGGTGGCTTATGTCACGCCGGAAGCACCAGCAAAAGCGCAAACGGATGCCGCTGCACGTTCAAGGTTGCAGGTCGAGGACATCATCGTAACCGGTCGTAAACGTGAAGAGCGTTTGCTGGATGCACCGATTGCCGCGACTGCATTGAACAATCAGGCGCTCAAGAATTATCATACGTCTTCGTTGGGTGAACTGACGACGCGAATTCCTGGTGTAGATATCACCCAGAATGGCGCTGGTGGTGCCGCTGGTGGTAATATCGTGATGCGTGGTATGGGCCAGTTGACCATTGACTATGGTGGGGATCAGCCGGTTTCTATCGTGATTGATGGCATGTCCTTTTCACGTGGTCATATTCTGAATGTTGGTTTCTTCGATACGGAAACAGTGGAAGTATTGAAGGGCCCGCAGGCGCTGTACTTTGGTAAGAACAGTATGGCCGGTGTGATTTCGGTTCGTAGTGTTACGCCAGAAGTGGGTGCGCCCATGGAAGGCTTCCTGCGTGCGAGTTATGAATTCATCGCCGAAGACCCTGTCCTTGAAGGTGCTATTTCCTTCCCGATTGGTGACAAGGTCGCCATGCGTATCGCAGCGCGTGGGCAGTTTATGCAGGACGGTTGGCTGAAGAATACAGCTGAACCGCTGCCCGCTGATATGTTTGGTGAAAGTGGTGCTGTTGCCGGTGGTCCGACACGTGGCGCATCGTTTGACAAATGGCCGCAGCAACGCCAGCAGGTTGTTCGCTGGACAACGGTGCTGGAGCCGAATGACAAGTTTGACGCTACGCTCAAGCTGTTCTATTCGCGCGATAAGCAGAATGATGCCGGTAATACAATCCTCGTTGGCTGTGCCGATGGTGTGGGATCTCATCCCTATTTGAACACGGTCTTCTTTGGCTTGTTCCAGGATACGACGCAGACTTGTTCTGATAAGATTGAACTGCGCCGGAACAGTGCTCTGCCGCCTGCGGAAATTGCCAACAACATGCCGTTCCTGGACGAAAGCATGACGTTCTTCAACCGGCATAAAAACTTCATCGGCACCCTGGAAATGAACTATCAGGTTGCTGATTGGCTCAAGATCACGTCCGTAACCGGTTATTGGGACTACAAGCATCGCGAATACACCAACTATGACTATACCAGTTATGCGGTCGTTGTTTCGCAGCAGGGTGAATCTGGTCACAGCTTTACGCAGGAATTGCGCGCCGAAACGAGCCTCGAAGGTCGCGTTAACTTCATGATCGGTGGTTTCTACGAAAAATCCGAGCGTGACCTTGATGCGCCTGTGCGTATCTTCCCGCTGCCGCCATGCCCAACCGGTTTCTTCGGCAATTGTACGGCAGAACCGGGTGGTCTCTATGACGGCACTTACGCCATGTATCATCAGCACTGGGACAATGACATTGAGAGCTACTCACTGTTTGCTCAGGCAACGATCGATATTACGGACAGTATCGAACTGTCGGGTGGTCTGCGTTATACCAATGAAAAGCGTTACTCCATCGGCGGTAACTTGTTCGAGTCAACAGGTGGTATCGTCTTTTCGCAGGGTACAACACAAGGCGGCGTTTTCTACGAGCCTAGCGCCAAGGATGACAATGTCTCACCTGAAGTTACCCTGAGCTGGAAGCCTTCTGAAGACACGCTGATCTACGCATCTTACAAGACTGGTTTCCACTCCTTTGGTATTTCCAACCCGGGTACGGTGACCAACTTCGATGCGATCAATGCTGACGTGAATGACGTGTTGATCTTTGACTCTTCAACGTCTGAAGGTTTTGAAATCGGTGTGAAGGGCATGTTCTTTGACAAGCGCTTCTCAACCTCCTTGGTCGGTTTCCGCTACGAGTTCAATGACCTGCAGGTTGCAAGTTACGACCCGATCACGGTGTCCTTCGTCACGCAGAACGCTGCTAAAGCCCGCAATATGGGCCTTGAATGGGAAGGTACCTTCGCTGCAACGGAAAATCTGAGCCTGCGCTATAACCTGTCATACGTTCACATGAAGTATGTCAGCTGGCCACAGGCGTCCTGTTACACAGGGCAGCAGGTTGTCGGTTCGGCCACATATACGCCTGAACTGGGTGCTCTGTGTATGACCGATCCTGTCGAAGGGTTTGATTTCCAGGATCTGAGCGGCGAACGCTTTGGCGGTCCTCCGTTCCAGTTCAACATCGGCTTTACCTATGATCAGCCGCTTGGCAACGCCTGGGGCCTCAC
The DNA here is from genome assembly GCA_030836535.1 of Alphaproteobacteria bacterium. Lineage (GTDB taxonomy): Bacteria > Pseudomonadota > Alphaproteobacteria > SMXS01 > SMXS01 > SMXS01. The sequence goes on along the minus strand of JAURPT010000173.1, from coordinate 13,817 downwards.
GGTCACTGGCGACATGATCTTCCACAATGGTGGCCAGCGTGAGCTGCGTCAGCCGGACACAAACATCAAGTCGCGTGAAGTGTTGAACCTTTCGGCATCAGTTTACCAGACCGATGGCCCGTTAGAGGTCTCACTGATCTGTTCCAATTGCCTGAACGAGAAGTATGTGACGTCGATTGGTAACAAATCCCTGGCACAAATTGGTGACTTGACTGGGCAGGTCGCCCGTCCGCGCCTGGTGACGTTGCAACTGACATATCGCTTCGGGTCCTAAGAAACCGAATAGTCGATAGTTGAATGCAGGAGCTTCGGCCCCTGCATTTTTTTGTGCTGATGAAGGCGCCAAGGCGCAAAAAAAGGGCGGGTCATTGACCCGCCCTTTTTGGGTTCTATATCGAACCAGTTAGTCTTGGTCAGCCGCCGGGGTGAACTTGAGGTTCAGCGCCAGCGTACCCAACATAATACCTGGCTGGTGCTCGAAGGTGTTGTTCTCGGCATATTCAATACCATCCAGACGGTCGAGCAATACGTCCCAACCAATGGTCTGTTCCTGGCGGGAGATGCCAGCACCTGGGCAAACGCGCGGGCCTTGTGAGAAGGTTAGGTGACGGCCAACGGCCTTACGGTCCAGCTGGATGTCGTAGGGGCATTCCCATTCATCGGGGTCAATATTACCAGCCGCCCAACGCATATGCAGCAGTGAGCCTTTGGGAACCTTGACGCCCTGGAATTCTTCATCCTGGCTGGTTGTGCGGGTAGAAAGACCCTGGGTGGGGGACCGCAACCGCATGCCTTCTTCCGTGAAGGTGCGGATCTTGGAGCGGTCTTCTTTCAGTTCGGTAAACATACCGGGATGTTCACACAGTAACTGCGCCTGTTCTTCCAGTGCATATTGCGTGGTTTCCAGCCCCCCGATGACCATGGCGTAGACAACGCCATTGATTTCGGTATCAGTCAGCTTGCGGCCGAGCGCTTCATATTCCACGTCGCAGAGGAAGGAGATCATGTCTTCCTTCGGGTTCTTGCGCTTGTCCTGCACCTGGTCAGCGACATATTCCTTAAAGCCATCCAGCTTTTTGAACTGTACTACCATTTCATCAGGTTCAAGAATATTCCGGTGGCCCTTGCCATAAACGAAGGCCTGCACCTGGGCCGTGCCCCATTCAGCCAGTTGGGGGATATCTTCCCGCGGGAAGCCCAGTATATTAGCCAATACCAGTTGGGGCAGCGGGCGGGCGAATTCAGCTACGAAGTCGACCGTGCGATCTTCCCGGTCGATCCAGTTATCAATCATTTCGTGGGCGGCAGCGCGGATCATGTCCTGATGGCGAACGGCGCCTGGGCCAACCCATGGATCGGTCAGTTCCTGCCGGTGGGAACGCCACAATTCTATATTGGGGCGTAGCGTCAGCATGGATTCCATCATGGCGTTCATGAATGGAGGCGTCTCGCCGCGTTCCTTTGCAGCAGCCATATCCTGTAGGCCAAGCGACAAACTGGGTGGAAAGCGAACCGGGTCGCGTACCACACGGGCGATGTCTTCGTATTTGGTCAGGATAAAGCCGTCTGTACCCGGCGCATAGCCCTCGCCGGGAATGCGATGAACAGGCGATTCTTGGTGCAGGATGTCATAAGCCTCATACCAATATTCCTGCGCACCAGGTGCAAAAAGATCAACATCATCCAGCGACATGGGGCATTTTACCTCGCCGTCTTCAAATTTTCTGTATTTAGAGCTCATGCATGACTCTCCCGTTTGAATTCCGGGCAAGGTTAAGGGAATTGGCCGCAAGGTAAACCCAAAAGTTACGCGTAAAGGTTAATTAGCGACCGATGTCGAATAATCGGAACAATTTACACCGTACGCTATTGTGGTTTTTGAAAATCCCGTTTACGCTGTACATCAGATTCGCGTTTCAATGGGGAAGCAAATGTCAACGCAAGAAAAAATTGAAATCGAGGAAAACTTTTTCCTCTCTGGCAACTACGCGCCGGTATCAGAAGAACATGTCGCAGAAGACCTCGAAGTGATCGGTGAGATCCCGGCAGATCTGAAAGGCTACTTCATGCGCATTGGCCCTAACCCGGTCTTTGTGGCTAATCCGGCCAAGTATCATATCTTTGATGGCGACGGCATGGTCCATCAGGTGGAATTTGACGGCGGTAAAGCTACCTATCGCAACCGCTTTGTTGATACGGATGGCCTGCGCAAAGAGCGCGAAAAAGGTTCCTGGATCTGGAAGGGCATGACCGAAACCATGGAAGACATGGCTGCTGGCACCCCGCCACCTGCTGAAGGCATGTTCAAAGACCTCGTCAACACCGCGATGGTTTTCCACAACGACACTTTCTATGGCCTGATGGAAGGTGGCGTGCCGCATGAGATGAGCCTGCCTAACCTGGATACAGTTGGCCCGAATAATTATGAAGGTCGCTTGAACCATCCGTTTACCGCCCATCCGAAGGTAGATGTGGAGACCGGTGAAATGATGACATTCGGTTATTCGCCGATGCCTCCATTCTGCACCTATAGTGTGATCAATGCTGAAGGTGAGCTGGTCCACAGCACGCCCATCAGCATCCCGAAGGGTGTGATGATGCATGACTGTGCCATTACCGATAAGCACACGATCTTCCTGGATCTGCCCATTACCTTCGACTTCACCCGTGCCATGAATGGCCAGAAGATGCTGGATTGGGAGCCTGAAAATGGTTCGCGTATCGGTGTTGTGCCGCGCATGGGGTCTGATGAAGACATCAAGTGGTTCGAGATCGACAATTGTATGGTCTTCCACGTCGCCAATGCCTGGGAAGAAGGCGATGAAGTTGTCCTGCTGGCGTGCCGCGCCAACAAGACCGAAGTGGGTGATGCCACTGAAAACGCCAATGATGCCGATATGGACATGACGGACCAGCTGGCTCTGTTCACCGAATGGCGCATGAATATGGCCACGGGTGAAGTTACAGAACGTAATCTTGATCCGGTCAACTATGGCGAATTCCCGCGCATCAACGACAACCTCGCGGGTCGCAAAACCCGCTACACCTATGTAGCCGGTATTGATCAGAACCAGCGTGGTACGCCGTTTAACCGTGAAATGAAGTATGACGGTGAAACCGGTGACATTCAGGTTCACCCGCTCGGTGAAGGCTGCAAGGGTGGCGAAGCTATCTTTGCCCCGCGTGTTGGTGCTGTGGATGAAGATGATGGCTATGTCATTCTCTTTGTTCGTGACGAGATCAACCAGACCTCTGAATGTCGGGTGATTGACGCCAAGAACTTTGAGGCTGAACCGGTTGCTCGGGTTAAAATCCCGTATCGCGTACCATTTGGCTTCCATGCTTCGTGGGTTGCCAAATAAGCGCGAGCCGCTAATTCAGGATAGCTGAATGAGGGCTGCCTATAGTCAATAGGCAGCCCTTTTTCTATGATTGGCCCATGACACAACTCGACGATCTCTCCAAGGATATATGGGCGAAGCTTTTAGCCGCCGTTGATGACGCAGGGGCGGCCTTCCGCTGTCCAGTTGTGGCGATGAATGATGGGCGCGGGCAGCCTTCGGCGCGGGTGATGATATTGCGGGGGGCGGACCCGTCCCAATGTAGCCTGCGCTTTTACACAGACCGACGCAGCGACAAGGCCAAGGCCATTCTTTCCGTCGAAAATGGAAAGGCACCGGCAGAAGTTGTGCTTTATGACCCGGTAGAGATGGAGCAGGTCAGGGCTCGGGGGTTTGTGCGTGTGCTGGATGGAGGAGATACCTTGTTGGCATGGCGCCAGGTGCCCTTTGGTCAGCGTCTTGTCTACTGTACGGCAGAAGTGGGCAAGCTTGTCGAGGAACCCGATAGCGGGCTACCGAAAGAGTTGTTGGACGACGGCCTTGGACAGCAAGACAGGGATGCTATGTCTGAAGCCGGTCAACCGAATTTCATGTGCTTTGATGTCTTGCTTGAGTCCATGGATTGGCTTGGGTTGCGTCGGGACGGCAATATCGCGGCCAGGTTTGAGGGGCTGCGGCAGCACGTACCGACAGCGGCCTGGTTCATCCCCTAAAGCGGGAACTGCCAACAGAAACTAGTCAGATGCCTAATCTTTCCGCTGGTGATTATGTCGGCTCGCCCGTAGGATGAGGCAAATTAAATTTACGCCTGAATGTTATTTCAGGCAGCGGGATGCACATGAGCAAGGCTGGAATTGGCAGTATTCTGGTCGTGGCGGTTTTGGCTGCGGCCTACTTTTTGTGGCCGGGTAATGATGAGACTACTCGGGGCCCGTCCGCGCGTGGGCCTGTTGCGGTGATCGTTCATGAAGTTGGTCGTGCCGAATATGTCGAGAAAATTGAAGCGCTGGGCACCTTGAAGGCCAATGAATCCGTAACCCTGACAGCACAAGTGCGCGAAACCGTAACCCGCGTGAATTTCGAAGATGGCGCTGTTGTGTCCGCAGGGGACATCCTGCTTGAGTTCACCAATGAGGAAGAAAGTGCCCTGCTGCGTGAGGCGCAGGCCAATTTGACAGAGGCGCAGAAGCAGTTGGAACGTATCCGGGGGCTTGTCGCAAAAGGCACTTCGACCCAGGCAAGGTTGGACCAGCAAATTCGAGAGGCCGGCAGTGCGCGGGCACGGGTAGAGGCTATTGCCGCCCGGTTGGCTGACCGCCTGTTGCGCGCGCCTTTTGCGGGGTTGTTGGGCTTCCGCATGGTCAGCGAAGGCACATTGGTTGACCCTGGTGCAGCGGTAACCACGTTGGACGATATTGATCGGGTGAAACTCGATTTCTCAGTACCTGAGACTTATATCGCAGCCCTCAAGGTCGGTTTGGCCATAGAGGCAAAAAGTGCGGCCTATCCGGATCGTGTCTTCAAAGGCACCGTAAGTACCGTGGATTCGCGCATTGACCCTGTCTCACGCGCGGTTACCGTTCGCGCAATCATTCCCAATGACGAGCGCCTGTTGCGGCCCGGCATGTTGGTGACGGTCGAGTTGGAACGCAGCCGTACCATGGAGATCATGATCCCTGAAGAGGCGTTGATCCAGCGTCAGTGGAATAATTACGTCTATCTCGTTGACGAGAACGATATGGTTGAACAGCGCCAGATTGAGGTCGCTGGCCGCCGCTTGGGGGCCCTGGTCGTGCAAAAGGGACTGTCGGAAGGTGAAACGGTGATTGTTGAGGGAATCTCCAAGGTCTTCCCGGGCAATCCGGTGACGCGCCAATCCTCGCGAGGACTGGACGACATGGTGACGGCTGAGGACTAGCGGCATGTTGCTTTCCGACATATCCGTTAAAAGGCCCGTCTTTGCGGCTGTCCTTAGCCTGGTGCTGATTGTGCTGGGGGTGTTGTCTGCTGACCGCCTGCAGGTGCGGGAATACCCCGATACAGATGCAGCTGTTGTCTCTGTGACCACGGCTTATCGGGGTGCCTCGGCTGCCACGGTGGAAACCCGTATCACCCAGCGGATTGAAGACCAGGTCTCAGGCGTAGAAGGCATCCGATGGCTGTCTTCAGCCAGTTCGGATGGCCTTTCTCGGGTGACGATTGAGTTCAACCTGACACGCGATATTGAGGATGCGGCCAATGATGTGCGGGATCGCGTGTCGCGCATTCTCAATATTTTACCGGATGAAGCTGATACGCCCCGCGTTGCCAAAGTGGATTCTGACGAATTCCCCATCGTCTGGTTCAATCTGAACTCTGAGACCATGTCGGTGTTGGAACTGACGGACTATGCCGACCGCTACATTGTCGACACCTTGTCGGCGGTTGATGGCGTGGCACGCGTACAAATTGGTGGCGCGCAGCATTATGCCATGCGGATCTGGCTGAATCGTATTGCCCTGGCTGCCCGCAATCTGACTGTCAGTGATGTTGAGCAGGCCTTACGGCGCGAAAATATCGAACTGCCAGCGGGCTCGCTTGAAAGTACATCGCGTGATTTTACCTTGCGGGTCGAGCGCTCTTACCGGACGGCCGAAGACTTTGAAAGCATGGTCATCGCCAAGATGGATGATGGTCATCTGGTCCGGCTTGGCGAAGTTGCAGAGGTTGAATTCGGCGCCGAAGAACCACGTATTTTCTTCCACGGCAATGGGTTGCCGCAAATTGGCCTTGGCATCGTTAAACAGTCGACTGCCAATACGCTCGACGTGGCACGGAGCGCGCGGGCAACCTTGCTGCGGATGGAAGAGGATTTCCCCGAAGGGATGTCCGTTCACTATTCCTATGACAGTTCGGTCTTCATCGAGGAATCGATCAACCAAGTTTATACAACATTGGGGATCGCCATCGCTTTGGTGATCATGGTGATCTACATGTTCCTGGGTACGGCGCGGGCCACGCTGATCCCGGCCGTAACCGTGCCTGTGTCGTTAATTGCCAGTTTCCTGTTCCTTTATATTTTTGGCTACACCATCAACACGCTGACCTTGCTGGCGCTGGTGCTGTCCATTGGCCTGGTGGTGGATGACGCCATCGTGGTGCTGGAGAATATATATCGCCGCATCCAGCGTGGTGAGGCCCCGTTGGTGGCCGCCTATAAGGGTGCGCGCCAGGTAGGGTTTGCCGTGATTGCGACAACGCTGGTGCTGGTGGCGGTGTTCATGCCGATCATCTTCCTGGAAGGTAGTACGGGACGCCTGTTTGGTGAACTCGCCGTCGCTGTTGCCGGTGCTGTGACGATTTCAACCTTTGTGGCGCTTTCCCTGTGCCCGATGTTGTCATCGAAGATATTGGCGCCAGCGAAAGAGAAAAAACCGCCTGTGCAGGCTGTCGTTGACCGGGTGTTCGAGAAATTTGCCAGTGTCTATGAGCGTATTCTCACGGCGGCACTCAAAGTGCCCTATATGGCTATTGTTGGCGTGTTCGCCTGTTTTGCAGTCATTGGTTTTCTGTTCGACCGCACACCGTCAGAACTGACACCCAGCGAAGACCGGGGTGCCTTTTTTATCCGGGTGATCGCGCCAGAGGGATCCGGCTTCGACTATACAAAGCGCCAATTGAAAGCTGTCGAAGAACGCTTACTGCCGCTGATTGATGAAGGTGTTGCACGGCGTGTGCTTATCCGGGCGCCCGCGTCATTCAACTCGGTCAATAATTTCGACACAGGCTTCGGCATTATCGTTTTGCACCACTGGGACCAGCGCGAAGAATCAACCAATCAGGTGATCGCGCGCAAACGGGCAGAACTGGCGCAGATCCCCGGCGCGAATACGTGGCTGATCCCGCGCCAGGGCCTGGGTGGCGCCAGTACGCGGCCGTTACAATTTGTGATCGGCGCCGGCACCTATGAGCAGCTGAGCAAGTATCGCGATATCCTGATTGCCAAGGCGCGTCAGAATCCTGGTCTCGTTGGGGTCGACGCCGACTTCAAGGAAACCAAGCCGCAGATGGAAGTCGAGATAGACCGCAACAGGGCGGCTGATCTGGGCATCTCCATCGAGGAAATCGGCCGAACGCTGGAGACGATGATCGGTTCGCGTGAGGTCACGACCTTCAATTGGGATGGTGAGGAATATGACGTTCGCCTGCAGGCACGGCGCGCTGACCGGCAGGAACCAAGCGACCTTTCCAACCTCTATGTGCGCTCCAGTACCAATGGTGATCTGGTCCCGCTATCCAACCTGGTGACGTTGCGAGAATTTGCCGATGCCCAACAGTTGAACCGGTACAACCGCATGCGCTCCGTCACCATCTCAGCTGGCTTGGCACCGGATTATTCGCTCGGCGAAGCCCTGGCCTATATGGAGCAGCTGGTAGACGAGCAATTGCCGGCCTCTGTGCAGACGGACTATCGTGGCCAGTCGCTGGAGTTCAAGGAAACAGGCCAGGCAATTTACTTCACCTTTGTGCTGGCGCTGCTTGTGGTGTTCTTGGTGCTGGCAGCGCAATTTGAAAGCTTCATCCACCCGATTGTCATTATGGCCAGTGTGCCTTTGGCGCTGTTGGGGGCCTTGTTCGGCCTGACATTGTTCGAAGGTACGCTGAATATCTATAGCCAGGTTGGGATCATCATCCTGGTGGGGATTGCCGCGAAGAACGGCATTCTCATTGTTGAATTTGCCAACCAGCTGCGGGATGCCGGGCGAACGGTCGCCGAGGCCACTGTAGAGGCGGCGCGTATTCGCTTGCGGCCTATTGTTATGACAGGTCTGTCGACTATGTTCGGCGCTATGCCCCTCGTATTGTCTGACGGTGCAGGGGCCGAAACACGGGGAACTATCGGTACCGTCATTGTCAGCGGTGTGCTGATCGCCACGGGCCTAACGCTGATTGTGGTGCCGGTGCTTTACCGAATGTTGGCGCCTTATACGCGGTCGCCCCATGCGGTAGAGCGCGAGTTGAATGCCCTGCAGGATGCGCAGGTCTGATCAGCGATTGCTCAGCCGGTCGTGAATGCACAGGCCCATGATGGCGATACAGACAAACAGCAATAGGGCGCTGACATTGTCGTCAAATACGTTACCGGCGAATGTGTAGGTAAACACACCCCACAGATAGTAGATCCCCCCAATATGCAGGCGGCGCCAATTTGCCCTCAGCAGGGCCACCGACTTGTCGTTAGAGGTAAGCGCCATCAGGACAACGAACACATAAGCCAACCCACCAAAGACAAGGGTGATGGTGTCGGGCGTCTGGTCTGTCACGAGGAAATAAACGGTCAATGCTCCAAGATGCACAATATGCGCGAGCGCGAAGTTCAAGCCGAGATAGCGCCGATTGGCATTGAGCCAACCGGTGAAGCGGTTGGGCCAGATAACGAGCAGCGAAGATGCCGCAAAGATCAGCGCAAAGATGATAAAGGCGATACGAGCGGTCCAACGAGTATAGGCCTGGATGGCTGAAATGCCGTCTCCTTCGGCGTACCAAAGCACAATGTCGGTAACAGCAAGGACAGCAACCGTCAGGGCAAACAGCCACAGGGGCGCCGCGGCTTTTGCTCTCTCCTGGGGGTGTGCTGTTTGCTCAGTCATGTTCTGCCCTTAGCCAAGAACCCGAACAGGGTCTGTGCCGTCCCACCCTTCGGCTGCCGCGGCGACCATGGCATAGAAGTCCCGCACGCCTTTGTCGTCTTGATAAAACTCGACCATATGGCCCAGCATGGAGACCGTATCGATATAGGCAAAGCGTGTACCGCCTGTTGTCGTCGCCAGGTTGGCTGCCTCAAAACCCAGGGCAGCATAGCGGGCGACTTCAGCATCAAAATCATCCGTAAAGGAGGCCACGTGGTGCAGGCCTTCCTCGCCGGGGGCATACATGTCCCGGAACGCTGATGGTCCGTCATTATTCTGTTGGACCAATTCAATCATGATCGGCCCGCACTGGCCGTAGGCGGATGTGTGGTCGAAATCCACCTTGTCACCCCGATACAGGCATTCAGACAGCGGGATATGTTCCAGCACGAAGAAAGGGCCGGCACCGACAAGTTCTGTCATGCGCTCGGCGGCCTTGAAGACGTCGTTCACCACATAGGCATTTTGGACGATCTGGCGTTGGTTTAGTAATGTCATGGCCTCAGTCTAGGTGGGGCGCTCATTTTGCGCAACGGGTGCTTGACCTAGAGGGGTTCAGCCTCAACAATCAGCCATCTGTAATTCATCTTCAAATGGGGGGAAGTCGCATGATCAGGGGTATCCATCATGTTGCCCTGTCGACGCCAGACCTGGCGGGCAGCGTTAAATTTTATCAGGAAGCCTTTGGCTTTGAGGTTGTTATCGAATCCGGCTGGGAAGTCGGGTCTGAATGGGTCGATACCATCGTCGGCTTGAAGGATTCGTCCTGTTCGCAGGCGATCATGAAGGCCGGCAATATGTATATCGAACTGTTCGAATATCGCACGCCGACGCCTGAACCCCTGCGTGAGGGTAATCCGGTGAACAATCATGGCTACACGCATTTCTGTGTCGATGTGGTTGATATCGAGGCCGAATATGAACGCCTTTCCAAACTGGGCGTGAAATTCCATTGTCCACCGGGACCGGCTGGTGAAATGGGTGGCGGTAAAATCCGTGCCACCTATGGCCGCGATCCCTTCAATAATGTGATCGAAATTCAGGAAGTGTTCGACGCCCATAACGATATGTATCTGAACGTCGACTAATCACGTGTTCCACGGGTTTGACCAGCAGCAAATCGACCTTGGTGAGGTTGTCATCAATTTACGCAAAGGGGGCGAGGGGCTGCCTTTGTTGCTGTTGCATGGCTATCCGCAAACCCATGTGATGTGGCACAAAGTTGCGCCGCGCCTGGCTGAAGACTTTACGGTGATCGTGCCGGACCTGCGGGGGTATGGCGACAGCAGCAAACCACCAGCTGGCGAAAATCATGCCGGTTATTCCAAACGACAGATGGCGCAGGACATGGTCGGCGTGATGCAGGCCTTAGGCTTTCAGCAATGGTTCGTTGCCGGGCATGATCGCGGCGCGCGTGTGTCCTACCGCATGGCGTTGGATCATCCGGACAAGGTATTGCGGCTTTGCAGCATGGATGTCGTGCCAACTGTTGAGCAGTTTGAACAAACAGCACATCGGCCGACAGCGGTGGCTATGTATCACTGGTTCTTCCTGGCGCAACCATCACCGTTCCCAGAGAAACTGATTGGGGAAGACCCGGCATATTATCTGCGTCATTCGATGGAAAGCTGGGGTGGCGGCAACAGCGTTTTTGAGCCAGAGGCCATGGCAGAATATATCCGGTGTTTCTCGGACCCAGAGACGATCCGCGCGACGTGTGATTGCTATCGTGCCGGGGCTACTATCGACTGTGATATCGACGTGCAAACTCGGGAGAACGGCGACCAGATAACCTGCCCGACGCTCATTTTGTGGGGCGACAGGGGCGGTGCCTGGAGCGGTAAGGCGCAAATGAAAATTTGGCAGCGCTGGGCAACAGATGTCCGCGGCCAGGGCGTTCCCAACGGGCACTTCTGCCCCGAGGAAGCGCCGGATGAAACCTATGAAGCCATGAAGGCTTTCTTTAGCTAAAGGAAAATAACAATGGAAATGCGGGTTCTCGGGCGCACGGGCGTCACTGTCAGCAAATATTGCTTTGGCGCCGGTATGTTGGGCTTTTTCGGCAATGACAACCAAGAAGATTGCCAACGTATGGTCGACATGGCGCTGGATGCGGGCATCAACTATTTCGATACCTCAGATGTCTATTCCTATGGTGAGTCGGAAGAAATCCTGGGTAAGTGCCTCAAGGGCAAGCGTGACGACGTAGTGCTGGCCACCAAGTTCAGCCTGCCGATGGATGATAACCCCAATCACAAGGGGAACTCCCGCCGTTGGATCATCCAGGAAGTCGAGAACAGCCTGCAGCGCCTGGGTACGGACTATATCGACCTCTATCAGGTGCACCGCCCGGATGCGACGGCTGATATTGACGAAACGCTGGGGGCGCTATCCGACCTGATCCATCAGGGTAAAGTTCGAATGATCGGCTCCTCAACCTTCCCGGCGGAATTGCTGGTCGAGTCCCACTGGACGTCAGAAAAACGGGGCAGGGAACGCTTCCGCACGGAACAGCCGCCATATTCTATCTTTGCGCGCAAAATTGAAGGCGATGTACTGCCCGTCTGCCAGGACTATGGCATGGGTGTTGTCGTCTGGAGCCCGTTGGCGCAGGGGTGGCTCACCGGCAAGTGGCGCAGGGGGGCGACGCCGAATGATACCAATCGCCAAAAGCTGCAGCCGCATCTGTTCGACATGCAGCGCGACGATAACCAGCAGAAGCTCGACAAGATCGAAGCACTTGCCGCCGTGGCTGATGAAGCCGGCATATCCCTGATGCATATGGCCATGGCCTTCACCTGCGCGCACCCGGCGGTGACATCAGCCATTATTGGCCCGCGCACGGAAGGCCAGCTACAGGGCCTGCTCGACGGTGCCGATGTTGTTCTGGGGAATGATGTGCTCGACGCGATTGACGAGATTTGCCCACCGGGTACGAATATCAGCCACGATGATGACGGCTATATGGCCCCGGCACTCGCAGACAAAAACCTGCGTCGCCGGTCAGTGGCGGGTGATGTGCAAGACGCTACGCGCCAGACTGTCAGTAATATCGAGAAATTCCGCGACGAAAAAGGCCGGTAAAAAACCGGCCTTTTGGTCATTCTGTCTTCAAGGCGTTCTAGCGCCTGTCGAACGTAATATGCAGTTCCGGCAGGTTGCGAAGGATGATGCTTGGTTCGGCCACAGGGTCGCCATGGCTTTCATCCAGCCGGATGTTCTTCATCCGTGCCAGCAGGGACGGGAACCCAAGGTTCAGTTCTTGCCGGGCCAGCGGGGCGCCAATGCAATGGTGCACGCCAGAGCCAAAGGCCAGCTGTGAACCGGAATTACCCCGGTGAATATTCAATCCATCCGGGTTTTCAAACTGACGTTCGTCACGGTTGGCCGCACCATAGCGCAGCATCAGCGCATCACCGGCTTTCAACTTGTAGCCGCCCAGATCTGTGTCCTTTGTGACAATACGGGGCAGACCCTGTACAGGGGCTTCTAGTCGCAGTGTTTCTTCCACAAAGTTGCGGACGAGTTTTTTATCCGTCAGCTGTTCCTGGACTTCCGGGTTCCGGCACAGCAGCAACATGCCCCAGCCAAAGGTGCTGGTGGTTGTCTCATGCCCCGCTACCAGGAACTGATTGAGGATCGAGATGATTTCCGGGTCGTTCAGGGGGCGGTCTTCCGCCTCGAACGTCGCGGTGGCTAGAATGGAGATCATGTCGTCGGTCGGGTTCTTGCGCCTTTCATTGGCAATCCCGATCAGGAATTTCTGCAGGTCGATGGCATATTGCATGCGCTCCAGGGCGCCATCATAGTCCAGCGGCGTCAGGCGCAGGGCAGCCGCGGCGTGCGTTGCCGCAATATAGAAGAAATCTCTTTCTTCCTTGCCGTCAGGAATGCCCAGGCGGTCTGCAATGATGCGTAGCGGGACCGGGAAGGCAAAGGCGTCCATGAAGTCGATAGCACCATTGTCGATGAAGGTCTCAATCGTTTCATCGATGACCGACTGGATATAGGGCTCCATCTTACGGACGTTGCCAGCAGTAAAGACGCGGTTTACCAAAGAGCGATAATTAGTGTGCTCGGGCGGGTCCAGTGTCAACATGGTGGGCGGCGGGACGATCATTTCTTGCGCTTTGCCCATAAAGGTCGCCTGCTGCTCTTCTGTCGCTGTTTCCAGGAATTGGAAGCCGGAGGCGCCGAGCACCTGGTCGAACTTGCTGGAGAAGGTTTCAGTATCGCGCAGAACATGGATCAGCAGGTCATAGCGCGTCACCACATGGGCGTTCATTGCCTCCTGATAGAATACGGGCGCGTCGTCCCGCAGCTTCTGGTAGGCATCCCACGGGTCCACCAAGACAGATGGCTCAAAGAGGTTCAGGGTTTCCAGGTCAACGCCTGATGTTTCAGCCGTGCTACTCATGCTGGTCGTCTCCAAATTATCATCGCATAATGCGTCAATGCTTCTGGTGGCAGTATAGTGCAGCTGTGCTAACCTGCCAGCACAAAGCAGCAATGAATGACGAGACACAACACCGATTGTAGGTCGTTATTGGGGATATTCCTGGGGGAACGCCGTGATCGGCAAGAATGAACAATTTGATCAATTTATCACCGACCATCGTTGGGCAGTGATTACGACATTGCGCGCCAATGGCCAGCCATCCAGCTCCTTCGTTGCTTATGCGCGCGATGGCGACACGCTGGTGGTCAGCACACCGGGCGGCACCTTGAAACGCCGAACATTGGAGGCTGACCCGCGGGTGACCATCTGTGTGACGACGAATCAGGAGCCGTTTAATTTCGTGACCGT
>JAURPT010000172.1 GCA_030836535.1 Alphaproteobacteria bacterium | reverse complement strand
TTTTCATGATTTTTCCCCCGTTTTATTCCCGTGGGTATTTAACCACAGGCACGCGGAAAATTCAGTTGCTTTGTGTCGCCGTCTTTCGCGGCGGGGGCATCCGCTTTGATCAATGGTTGATCAATGGGGGCAGAGTGAATGGATTTCCTCGGACAACACACTCCACCTTCTACCGCACATTACCCCACCAACCCCTTTGCCTTCCAGTCGGCCAGCAGGTTGGGGATGCGCCGGGTGACATAGTCCTCCAGATAGCCGGGCGAGACGGACTTGAACAGGTCGAGCACCTGCACCTGCGCCGCCGTTAAATCCATCAGCACGTCGCCGGCTACTTGGCTATGCGCCGAGGCGATAATGGCCGGCCCTTTGCCGATGCGGCCGGGGATAACAATATTGCCCCGCCGATAGCCCTGCAGCGTCGCGCCGACCCGCTCTGGCACCGTGCCCAACAGGGCCATCACGATGTCATCAATCAGCAGCGTGCCAAAAACAAACAGGTTCATGCGGGTGGTTTCCTTTCAAGGCTAAGTTAAGGTGATTTCCCCTATCTATCCACCACCTAACCCCATCCCCTCTTTGCATTGCGGCCATTCCCCGCCATACTCCTTTCAACCAAGGGAGAGGATGATTATGGGCTGGGAAAAATCCATCGAAGAATTGCGGGCGCGCGAAGCACGGGCGCTGGAAATGGGTGGCGAAGAAAAGGTCGCCCGGCAAAAGGCACGCGGTAAGCTCACCGTGCGCGAACGCATCGACCGCCTGTTGGATGATGACAGCTTCCGCGAGGTCGGCATGCTCGCGGGTAAGGCCACCTATGATGACGACGGCAATATGACTGATTTCCTCGCCGCCAATACCGTCCTCGGCCGGGGCAAAATTGATGGCCGCACCGTCGTGGTGCAAGGCGATGATTTCACCGTCCGTGGTGGGGCGGCCGATGCGGCCATTACCCAAAAGCAAGTGCAGGCTGAGCAAATGGCCAATGAGCTGCGCCTGCCGCTCATTCGCCTGATCGACGGCACCGGCGGCGGTGGTTCCGTCAAAACGCTCGAGACAACGGGGCGGACATATATACCCCGCAACCCGGGTTGGGACTGGGTGGTCGCCAATATGGCCACCGTCCCCGTCGTGGGGCTGGCGCTTGGCCCGGTGGCCGGGCTTGGGGCGGCGCGCTGCGTTACCAGCCACTATTCGGTCATGGTCAAGGAACACTCGCAGCTCTTTGTGGCGGGCCCGCCCGTGGCGCAACGGCTGGGGGAGGATGTCGACAAGGAACAGCTTGGCGGCTCCTGGATGCACACCCGCAATGGCGCAATTGATGACGAGGTCAAAACCGAAGATGAAGCGCTGGCCAAAGCGCGGCAGTTCCTGTCCTACATGCCCTCAAGCATCGACGACCTGCCGCCGCGGGGCGAGCAGCACGATCCTGTTGATCGGGCAGAAGACTTCCTGCTCAATGCCATCCCCGAGGACCGCCGCAAGGTTTATAAAATGCGGCCGATCATCAAGGCGGTGGTCGATGAAGGCTCCTTCATGGAGATCGGCAAATATTTTGGGCGGTCGTTGATCACCGGCCTGGCCCGGCTCGACGGCTGGCCCGTCGCTATCATGGCCGGCGACCCCTATTTTTATGGCGGTGGTTGGACGACAGATACCTCCAATAAGGCCACGCGCTTCTGCGAAATGGCCCAGACCTTCCATCTGCCGGTGGTGCATCTGGTCGACAATCCCGGCTTTGCCGTCGGCGTGCAATATGAAAAGGAAGCCCATATTCGCCATGGCTCGCGCGCGCTGGCCACGGTCTACCAGGCCACGGTGCCGTGGTGTTCGGTCATCGTCCGCAAGGCATTTGGCGTGGCAGGTGCGGCGCATATGAACCCGGAACGGCTGCGCTACCGCTTTGCCTGGCCGTCTGCCGATTGGGGCAGCCTGCCCATTGAAGGGGGTATTGAAGCCGCTTACAAATCTGACCTGGAAGCGTCAGACGACCCCGAGGCCATGTTGGCGGATATTGAAGAACGGTTGAACAGGGTGCGCTCACCCTTCCGGGGGGCGGAAAGCTTCCTGATCGAAGACATTATCGACCCGCGTGAGACCCGCGAGCGCCTGTGTGAGTTCGCCAATCTGGCTGCGCCCCTGCGCAAGATCGGCCCCAGCGCCTTTCCGATGCGGCCATAGGGGCACTGCACATGACACCGCACCAACAATTATCAGGCACATATTTGTGCACGGTCGAGATAACCCTGCAGGAAGGCGGGCCCTTGCAGGTGGGGCAGACGCCCTGGCGCAACCGGCGCATTTCCAACATCACCGGCGGTGCATTTGACGGCCAGCGCATGAAGGGTTCTGTGCTGCCCAGCGGGGCAGACTGGGCCGAAAGCGGCCTGGATGACGACGGGAACGCAACTACGTTTCTTGATATTCGCTCTGTCTGGCAGACGGATGATGACGCGCTGATTTACGTCACCTATTCGGGGCGCCTGGTGATCCCCCAGCGGCACCTCGAGACGTTCAAGGACCTCAAGGCCACGGAGGCGCTCGACCCGTCAGAATATTACTTCCGCATCGCGCCGACGTTTGAGACTAGCGCGCCGCACTATGGCTGGCTCAATAATGTGCTGGCGGTTGGACTGGGCCAACGGCTTGCCACCGGCGTGCGCTACAACATTTTTGCCGTCGATTAGGCAGCGCACTCCCAAATAAGAACGAAGAACGAGAAAGAAGACGATATGCACCCCAAAGACCGCACAAACCTTGGTGATATTACTGACCTGGAGGCCGTGGCACAGCTGGTGCCGGTCGATGGCCTGCAGCTGGTCGATGTCGGCTGCGGGGCAGGGGACACCACCCGCGGGCTCGCCGGGTTGGGCGCCACCGTGCTGGGGGTGGAGCCAGACCCCGTGCAGGCCGCCAAGAATGAAGCGGCAGAGCCGACCGCCAATGTCATGCTGTTGCAGGCAGGGGCGGAGGCCATTCCGGCCGAGGATAATTCTGCCGATGGTGTGTTCTTCTTCCGCTCGTTGCACCATGTGCCCCACGCGCTGATGCCTGCCGCCATGGCAGAGGCCGCCCGTGTGCTCAAGCCCGACGGGTTCCTCTTTGTGTTGGAGCCCGCCATGTATGGCAGCCACTTCCATATGATGAAGCCGTTTCATGATGAGACCATTGTGCGCACTCAGGCGCAGGAGGTGCTGGAAGGCACGGCTAATGACCTGTTCGAAACCTGCGAGAAGGTGGTGTTCATGCAGCGGCCCCGGCATGAAAGTTTCGACGCTGCCGTGGCGTTCTATTCAGGCATGTCGTTCAACAATATTTCGCCGGATATGGTGGATGTACCCGAGGTCCGCGGCGCCTTCGATGCCGCCAAAACGGATGACGGCTATCACTTCGAGCAACCCAATTGGGTGAATGTGTATCGGGGCATGCGGGGGTAAGAGTTCAATCTTTGTACGTGATGAATATGTGGCGTAGCATTTTCATTGCCTGGCCAACTTCACGCGCTTCTTGAAAGAGATTGGCATTGTCATGCGTTTCTGTCCTGCGCAGAAAAGTCTCTTGCTCTCGTAATTTTTTCTGCGGGTCAGTATCTTTTTGGCTGGTTTTGGCGTCTTGTACTGCATCATCTAGTTCCGTGCGTATTGCGGAAAGACTGATTTCTAGATTGTGTAGGCCAAGCTTGAACGATTGAATTCGATCTACGATCAAAACTACGACAATGCCTATCATTGCAACAAAGATGATGATGAGTTCTTCTTCATCAATCCCATATTGATTGCCGAATGCGTACGGTTAGAGGACCATGATCGCGAGGCTAGCCAGGGCAAGTATTGCTATCCATTTAGTGGGAGAGGTGTTGAGTGAATTATATTTATTTACTAGGGACTTAGTCATAAATAGGCCTTCAAATAATGAACTATGATATGCTCGTATTATGATTGTTATTGCCGCCTATAGTAAAGCATTGAGTGTTAGGATTCATGCAGAGAATCTTAGGCCAATTGGGTGAATGTGTATCGCGGCCTGCGGCGGTAAGGGTGCCGCTCAATGCTTCGATACAATTTCTCGTTTTACTCGAAATCACTCAGCATGAACGGTCTCTTCTTCTTCCGTTCACCCTGAGTGATCCTGAACAGGGTGAAGGATTGTATCGAAGGGTAGAACGGTAAGGCGACACCATCTCGCTGGAGCCATAGACTCGCCCATGCTACCGTGCCGCCCATGACGAATATGCCCCCATACCCGCAGCCGACGCAGGCCTATTACCTGCAGCTGCCAGACAACATGCAGGCCTGGCTGACCAACCCGGCCTTTCCGCGTACGGCCAAATATGACCCAGCCTGGGTGCTGGAAAATGACATGGGCCCCCATGTGTTGTGGATGACCGAGTGGGCGCTGGAAGCCGTCGACATCAAGCCGGGCATGAAGGTGCTCGACCTGGGCTGTGGCCGGGGGACGAGTTCAATCTTCCTGGCGCGCGAAATGCAGGCACAGGTCTGGGCGACGGATTTATGGATCCCTGCCGAAGAAAACGAAGTGCGCATTGCCGCGGCCGGGCTCTCTGACCAGATCACCGCCATGCATGCCGAGGCCCATGCGTTGCCCTATGAAGAAGGCTTTTTCGACCTGATCATCTCTATCGATGCCTACCAATATTTTGGTACGGCGGATCTCTATCTGGGCGCCATGCACTCTCTGCTAAAGCCGGGTGGCCAATTGGCCGTGGTGATGCCTGGTGTCACGCGCGAGCTGCCAGACGGCCCGCCCGCGCATCTGAAGGACTATTGGGACTGGGAATTCTGCTGCTTCCACACCGCAGACTGGTGGCAGCAGCACTGGGCCAAGACCGGCCTCATGCAAAGCGTACAGACCGACGTGCTGGAAGACGGCTGGAAGCGCTGGCTGGAGTGGACGCTGGTGGGCAACCATGCGCGCATCGGGCCCTATGTAGACAGTGTCGGCGGCAACGAGGCCGACATGCTGCGCGACGATGCCGGCGAAATCTTTTGCTTTAACCTTGTGGTGGCGCGGAAGGGTGATTAGTAAGGTCGTTCGTGCCGAGTGAATTGGTGCGAGAGCAACAATTTATAGCGAGGTATGAACGAGTTGATGTAAGTCGAGGATGACGCCCACGTGTTCATCCCTCGATACAATTTGACCACTCAAGGTGGCCAAATCACTCGGGACGAACGGATTTAAGAACATGTCATCCCGGACGCGGGCCAAAGGTCCGCGAGCCGGGATCCATGAGGTGTTTCCTCATTGATAGAGCCGCTATTGCCGCCCTTCCAATGCCTCGCTGATACGGGCCATCTGCGCCGGGCTGCACAGCTCACCCATTACTTTCTGGAAGCGGCGATGAGCCGCGCCTGAAAGAATATAGGTCCAGCGATAGGCCTTGAGCATATCAGCGTGGATGCCGGCCTGCTCCTCGGCGCTGAACATGCGGCCGCAGACCTGGGTGAAATAGGTTGTGCCGGCTTCTGCCTGCGCCTGGAGAATGCCGTCGACAGCCCCCACCAGTTCAATGAATTCCGTGACGAACTGGTCGCGGTCCTCGTCGCTGGTCTCGGCATCAACCCGGCGGAACTCCAGCTCATCCAGCATGGCGTGCTGGCATTCTTCCCGCCAATGATATTTGAACACATCCTTGTAGAGCGGGGACAGCATGGCATCACCATCGATGCTTTCGCGATAGTGAGACTGGGTAAACAGCTCGATATGCAGTGTCAGCGCCAGCACGGCCCAGGTGGATTTGCTCATTACCGCGCGGGCCACATCATTGGGGTCGGCGGCAAAGACATAGCCTTTGGGCATGGCCTGCTCACACAGGGCTTCCACCCGGCGGAACAGTTCCTGGTGCTTTAGTTCTTCATCGCTAAAGCGCACCAGGGCCTCCAGTGCCGTCTGGCCGTCAAACACATGGGCGGCTTGCATCTCAACAATCTTGGCATTAACGAAGCGCTCGGCAACGCCGAAAATCCCCGCATAGGTCCGACCCTGGATCTGGCTGATCAGGCGCTGGTCATCGGCAGACAGGGTGCACCCGTCGCCCAGCCCGACTGACGGGTCTAACAACAGTGTCATCCCGGACGCGGGCCGGTTTCATCTCGCTCACGGCAGTTCGCTTTGCTCACGCCTGCGCCCAAATTCGTCGCGCGTCAAGCGCGCTGGGGGAGCGCGCCAAACGATTGGCGGGCCGCAGTCGCGGCCTTCTTGCAACTGGCCCTTCCGGGCTATTCAGTTGCTCGTAATAAATTACCGTTCGTCCACTGCGAAAAGCAGTACCCCCTAATCCCCAGCCGGGCCCTTATGGGTGGCGATGTGTTCGAACCAGCCGGAGCCGTTGATGTTCATGGGCATCTCGCCAATGCGTTCGCGTGTGGCGATGTGGTGTGCGCGGCCTTCCCAGGCATTGGGGTCGGCCTGCCATTCATTGAGAATGCGCTCCGCCTCGTCATAGCTTTCTGCCTCTACCTCGTAGAGCGACAGGAATTTCGACGGCGTATCGATTTCCAGATGCGGGCCGGAAAGTTTGTAGACGCTGCCGCGCACCATGTGTGGGCACTTGGCGGTGTCTTCGATATGCTGGTCAACAAACCATTCATCAAAGTCTGCCTGTTGGGCGGAGTTTTCCGGCTCGCACAGGCCGATCAGGACAAATCTGGGCATATTCTTTCTCTCTTCTTGTTCTATTCGTTGGTGCCTAGAAGGGCTTCACCATGGCGTTCATCATCTCGATGACCTCTGGCGGGGCCTCACCATCGAAGGAATTGACCATGGCGTCATTGCGTTGACGCACAAGTTCGCGGAATTCCGGATGGGTGACGATAAAGAACTGGTCGGCCTCGACGGCAGCCAGCACTTTTTCGCCCAGCTCCATCGGGTCCATGCCCTGTTGCAGCGTGTCATTTTCCGGGGCCTGGATATCCTTGCCCTCATTGCCTGGCCGGTTGCGCTCCGACGAGTTCAAATTCGTGCGCACAATGCCGGGGCACAGCACAGAAATGCCAACGCCCGCTTCCAGCAGGTCGGCGCGCAGGGCTTCTGAGAGGCCAACAACGCCGAATTTGGCGGTATTATAGATCGCCAGGCCCGGCATGCCGATCAGCCCG
Organism: Alphaproteobacteria bacterium; assembly: GCA_030836535.1. Lineage (GTDB taxonomy): Bacteria > Pseudomonadota > Alphaproteobacteria > SMXS01 > SMXS01 > SMXS01. Next base: position 17,204 of record JAURPT010000172.1, on the reverse strand, counting down.
CCGACCGAGGCCGTGTTGACCATATAGCCGTCTTTGCCGTGACGCATCAGCTCGGGCACGAAGGTCATGGCGCCATTGACGACGCCATCCAGGTTGACACCCATTACCCAGTCCCAGTCATCATAGCTGATCTCGGTAATGTGCCCGGCGCGGTTGACGCCTGCATTGTTCACCACAATATGCACGGCCCCGAAATGGGCAATGGCGGCATCGCGGCTGGCGGCCATGGCCTCGCGGTCTGTGACGTCCACCTGGAAGGGGGCTGCTTCAAACCCCTGGCTGTTGAGCTCTTCACAGGCTTTGTTGAGCGCGCCTTCTTCAATATCAGCCAGCGCAATGCGCATGCCCGCCTTGGCAAAAGCGGTGGCGATCCCGAAGCCGATGCCGCTGGCACCGCCGGTAATATAGGCCACGTGGCCTGGTGTAATTTTCATATCTTTCCCCCCCGATAGACGTAGTTGTGTGTGATCAGTCGATACTGTTGATCCGCTTGTGCAGCCGGTTCATCCCGCCGATCCAACGGTCATAGTCTGACGTCTTGCGCTGCATATAGTCCAGTACTTCCGGGTGCGGCAGGATCAGGAATATTTCATCCCGCAGCCCGTCGACAACGACCTCGGCCATGACATCGGGCTCGATCATCCCGTCATTGGCCGCTGCCTGAATGGACGGGTTGTCGACGTCGGCGGTCATGGGTGTGCGCACGGCCTGCGGGCACAACATGGATACCTTGATGCCCTCATGCTGATAGGTCAGGGCCAGCCATTCACCAAAGCCAATGGCGGCATGCTTGGTGGTGCCATAGGCGGCGCCGTTAATCTGGTTCAACAAGCCCGCAGCGGATGACGTGTTGAGGAAATAACCACCGCCCCGGGCTGTCATGCGTGGCACCAGATGGCGGGCGGCCAATACATGGGAGAGCACGTTGACTTCCCAGATGGTCTGCCAATCTTCCAGCGGGTCATCAAGGGTTGAGGCAATGAAGATACCTGCATTGTTACAATAGAGGTCGATAGGCCCGATAGTGTGCTCAATATCGTCAATCAGCCGTTTGACATCGTCTTCCTTGGCGACATTGGCGGCCATGGCCGTGCCGTCGAATTTTGCGGCCGTGGCCTGCGCGCCTTCCAGGTTCAGATCGACCGAGACAATGTGTTTCGGCTGTTCCTTGGCAAAGCGTTCCACCAGCGCGGCCCCAATACCACCGGCTGCACCGGTGACGACGATGACCTTATCTTTCAGCTCCATAAAGCCCCCTCATATGGCCTGCACGCATCCCCGCGTGCGAAATGATAGGGGCGAATCCTAGCGCGCTCTGCAAGCTGGGGAAAGCGCGAAGAAGAGAGACCTAAAAATAAGGGTTATCGTCAGTTACAAGGTCGGGGCTGGCGCGCGCGGGCAGGTTGGCCTGGGCATTGCCGTGCGGTTTTGTGCAGCAGACGCCGAATTTCGGTGTCTAGCGCCTGGGCCGTATAGGGCTTGATCACGTAGCCGATTCCATCTTCCCCTTCGATGTTCCCTTCCGCTGCCTGGCCTGTATAGCCGTAGGCGGTCACGAAGATAACCGGCACATTGTCGGTTTGACGTATGCGGTTAGCGGCCTCTCTACCATCAATCATGCCCGGTAATTTCACATCCATGAGGATCAGGTCCGGTGTGTGCTAACGCACCAACTCGATCGCTACTTCACCAGACCGGGCAGTTGCCATAACCTCATAGCCGAGGCTGCTGACGATTTCTTGCTGGCTCATCAGAATGATGGGGTCGTCTTCAACAATCAGGATTTCAGCGCTCATTTACCAACCTTGCAGGGAAAGTCATGGATATTTTGGTTCCGTTAGTGCGTTCAACAAAGACGTGACCATCAATACTGGAAACAAGCGCGTGGACGAGGCGCAGACCCAGTGACTTGGCCGTGGAGATGTCGATGCCGGGCGGTAGGGCCACCCCGTCATCGGTGATATCGAGGGAAAGATTACCAGCTGAATCCCGGCGCAGATAGATGCCAATTACACCAACTTCACGATTAATAAAGGCGTGCTTGATGGCATTGGAAACCAACTCGTTGATGATCTGACAAATCCTGTTGGCATCGTCAAAATTCAGGGTGACCTTGTCCAGTTGAATGTCAAAAGCAATGCTGCTGTCGCTGGGCAGGCTGCATTGACGAATATTGTTAATGAGCGTGTTGATAACGGCAGCCGCCTCTACAGTCGACACATTGTCCTGGAAGGTCAGACTTTCGTGAATAGCGGCCATCGCCATGATGCGATGGTAGCTGTCCCAGATCGCCCGGTTGGCTTCTGCATTTTCCTCTGAACTGGCTTGCATTTGCAGCAGAGAGGAGACGACCTGAAGGCTGTTCGTGACCCTGTGCTGTACTTCGTCGAGCAGAATTTCCTTTTGCTCCAGTGCACTTTGCAGGGTCAGGGTGGTGTTCTGGTGCTCGTCGACTTCTGCCTGCAGGGCGTTTGTCTTGTCGGCAATACGTTGCTCGAGCACGTCATTGAATTTGGCCAGCTGTGTCCGTGCTTCCTGCAGGTGGGAAACGTGGTTTTCCAGGTCTGCTTTGGCGTCGGAAAGGGCCATTTCGGCTTCTTTCCGTTTAGTGATGTTCTGATGGGAAATGACAAACCGCTGGTGATCGCCTCCGCCAATAGGGCGCATCCGCACAATGAACCAGCGCTTTTCGGCAGGGCCGTGGCACGGGTATTCTGCCGAGAACTCCGGCAGGCGGCTTTCCGCTACATCTGTGATGCCACTGAATATTTCAACAGCACCCGGGCTACCGTCGCGGGCGCCTTTCTGGCAGACGGAAAAATAGTTCGACCCTTGCCCGGTGGTTGATGGCTGGCCGCCATTATTTTTGCTGAAGGCGTTCCAGCCATTATTGGTCCATTCAATAATACCTTGCTTGTCGACAATGGCGATGTGATCCATCATCGAGTCCAGGGCGCCAAGAAAGACGCCGTTTCCAAGCTCAGCATTCTGCATGTCCATAATGGACGATTCCCTTAAAGAGCCTGTTTCCCAGGCCCGATATGTAAAATTCTAAACATGAAAAAATTTCGCGCGCAACCGCAAGTTGGCAAAAAACGCGCTTGTCGAGCGGCAAATAAGGCCCTCTAAAGGGTGCTCAACAGTCACTTAATCGCTGGTAGAAAGGAAGCTGGGCACAAAAATGCTACCGGTTAGTCTGCCTTGGCGACCGGGAAATCTACGGGCGCTCAAGCCGTTGTTTCTGGTCGAGTGTGGCAAAATGCTGTGTTATGAAGTAGTCCGAACCGGGGGGCTAGGGGCCACCCGATCATGGGATAGATCAGAGGGGACCTTCGACCAATGCGGGCTGCGCCATTCTTTCCGGGTCAGGAAATGACAACCATTTTTGCCGTCTCAGCCGATGATGCGTCATTGCATTTTGACGTCAGTAATCTGACACCCAAACAGATGGAAGATGACCAGTCGAATAGCGATATGATGGGCTTTCTGCAGACATCCTTGATGGGCCTGGGCAAGCCGGGCGATCATGTCATGTTCTATGATACGTTCCTGGAAGGGCCCTGGCTGGACCGGCTGAACCGCTTTGCTGACTTTTTTTCTCGCCTGGGCTTTACGCCGATCCCGCCGGAAAATCGGCATTTTCACCCGCAGAAGGGCTATTACGATTCCATTGCGGCCAACCTGCCGGAAGCCGACAGCATCACGCTATACATGACCAGCGGTACCAATAGCGTGCTGCATAACGACCCCGCGGCCTATGCCGTCAGCCAGAATGTGAACTCCAAAGTTCACTTCGCGCAACATGCGCCGGGCTTTGGCATTCCCGTGCCGGACACGATGGTAACAACGAAAGGCGCTTTGGGTGGCGACGAGGTCGCGGCCTTCATGGCAAAGCACGACAATAAGCTGATGCTCAAGACCCTGGGGCTGGCGGGTGCGCGCAATGTCACCACCGTCGATAGCCTGCAGGAATGCCAGGACTATGTGGCGGAATATGAAGACGATATGGAAGTCATCCTGCAGCAGCGGTTGGACCTGACCCGCTATACGGAGATGACGGCAGACCTGATTGTGAAGCCCGACAGCATTGAGCTTTCCAATGTGCGTCAGATCATGTTTGCCGAGGGCATCTGGGTGGGTAACCTGATCGGCCCGGATGTGACGCTGACGGAAGAGCAACTCGAAGGGCTGATGCAGGTGGGCGACTATGCCCGTGCCCAGGGCTATGTAGAGCCTGAAGGCGTCAATTGTGGGGTGGACTATTTCATTGCCGACGATGGCGGCGACAAGCCTTTCATTGTCACCGAGATCAACTGTCGTTGGACCGGCGGGCTCTACCCGGCAGAGACAATCCGCCGTGCCGGGGCAACGGAGGAAACCTGCATTTCCATGGTCGACCTGGTCAGCGAAGAAGGGTTCGACCGTTTTGTCGAATTTATGGACCAGCATCTTTACGGCGAAAGCACGGCAGGCTTTGGCCTGATGCCTATCGGGTTCAGCCCCGTCCCGCAGGAGATTGAAGGCACAAATAATTATTTCATGTGGATCGTTATCGCCGGCGACTTTGAGGCGTTCCAGAAGGCGCGGCGGGAACAGCTGGGCGCCGGCATTCTCGACCGGGCCGACACGATTAGTATGGAACTGTAAGAGGTTCTGCCGATGCGGGCGGCACCATTTTTCCCGGGTCAGGACATGACCACCATCTACGCCATCGCCACAGATGGTGTTGCCCTGCATTTTGACCTCGACAATCTGACGCCACGGCAGATGGAAGACCAGCGGTCCAGCAGCGACATGATGGGCTTTCTGCAGTCGGCCTATATGGCGCTGGTGCAGCCGGGTGACCATGTCATGATGTATGACGCCTTCCTTGGGGGACGTGGCCTGCGCGACTGGATAGGGTTGCAGGCCTTTTCACCCGCCTGGGCTTAACGCTGGTATCGCCCGAAAACCGCCAGTTCCACCCCCAGGAAGGCTATTACGAGTCCGTTGCCGCCAATTTACCAGAGGCAGACAGCATCACGCTCTACATGACCAGTAGCTCCAACAACCTGCTGCACAATGACCCTGCAGCCTATGCGGTCAGCCAGAATGTGAATTCAAAAGTGCACTTTGCTCGGAACGCGCCGGGTTTTGGCATTCCCGTACCCGATACGTTGGTGACCACCAAGGGCGCGCTGAAGGCGGAAGAGGCCGCCGCCTTTGCGGCAAAGCACGACAACAAGCTGGTCGTCAAGACATTGGGGCTGGGCGAGGCGCGTAATGTGATGGCCGCCGACAGCCTGCAGGCCAGCCGGGACTATGTGGCGGAGTTTGACGACGATATGGACGTCATATTGCAACAGCGGCTGGACCTGACCCGCTATAGAGAGCTAACGGCGGACCTCATCATCAAGCCCGACAGCATCACGCTTTCCGGCGTGCGGGGCCTGCTGTTTACGGAGGATATCTGGGTCGGCGGCCTGATGAGCCCGGATATCGCGGTGACAGAAGAACAACATGCCGAACTGATGAAGATCGGTGACTATGTGCGGGCCCAGGGCTATGTGGCGCCTGAAGGGCTTATTTGCGGGGTGGATTTCTTTGTCGCTCAAGAGGGTGGGGAAGAGGATGAGGGGGAAACGCCCTTCATTGCCATCGAGCTAAATTGCCGGTGGACGGTCGGGCTTTATTCGGCCGAGATCATCCGCCGGGCGGGTGCCGCCGACCAACCCTGCATCGCCATGATCAATCTGGTGGAAGAAGCAGAAATAGACCCCGTGCTCGACTTTATGGACCAGCATCTCTACAGCAAAAGCGAGGCGGGTTTTGGCCTGCTGCCGGTTGGGTTCAGTCCCATCCCCCAGGTGACAGATGGCAAGAACAGCTACTATTTCTGGCTGGCCGTCGCGGGCGACTTCGAGGCCTTCAAGCGCGTGCGCAATGCGCGGCTTGGCGCGCATATCCTAAACCGCGCTGATGCCACTATTTTGGAGAATTAATTGCTTATAACGGAAGGTAGTGTGGTGCTTATTCCCGATGGAGACTATGGCTACTACTATGGTCTGGTTTGCAAAGGTAAAGACATCGCTTTCTTCGATGTAACGAGTGTCAAACGACTTCCTGCTGAGAAGGTGGTTAAGCATCTAACTTTCCTGCGATTGCCAGTTGCACTTCCTTCGATGAGGCGCGCCGAGTGGCAGAAAATTGGTCAGGTGGAACTAACTGGTTTCCACAACGAGTTTGCGCAGTACAGGCACGAGCCAGTTGGTTCTTCGCCAATACTCTATGATAATGCAACAGGCTTGAGCACAGAGGCGCCTGAAGATGCCCTGGATGGGCTGGAACTAATGTCAGTCTGGGATGCCGAGTATCACATACATCCGATTCTCAGGTTTCACTTCCATGGTGTTGAAACGCCGCTTGTCGATATGATTACTGCTAAACTGGGGTAGAGCTGCAGACTTTCGGAGATCACCGGGTCTTAAGATGAAAAACGCCGCATCCTCCCAAAAGACCTACAAGAAAATTTGGTAACTGCTTTGTGATTGGCAGTTTTGGCGGTGTTTAGCTATGATTCCAACAGTTAGGTACCGGTAAGGGCTACATCGGCACAGGAGACAGGCAATGTGGCATCTCGCCAGATATATTGCAGATAGACGCGGTGCAACTATGATTGAATATGCCTTCATCATGGTGTTTCTGGCGATTATTCTGGTGGCGGTTTTGCCGCCCATTGCCGATGCTGTTCAAGGTTTTCTGGGATCAGTAGATTTCGGCCTGGGTCCCTGGGACGCTGGCGCGAATGAAGCAGCCTGACTGTTTCTTTCTCTGTATTTTTCTCTCTGTATCGAAACAAAAAGGGCAGCCGATGGGCTGCCCTTTGCGTCTCTTATGTTGGCTCAGGCGCTATTCAGCGGCTTCGGCCACCGGCTTGCCGCCATGGGGGCGACGGCCTTCAATATAGTCGTCGATCACTTCATGGTAGCGGCGAATGCGGTGTTCCTGCTTGGCAAGATACACGCCCTTAAAGCCGCGCGACCGCAGGCCCAGCTGCTGGCCACCGGTTACCCCGATGTCCTGGTCGATCAGCAGGCCCATGCTCTTGTCACCATAGTTGAAGCGGTCTGGCTCAACTTCCACATCAGCATCCATCGGGCCCAGAATGGTGCGAACCTGTTCGCAATTGTCCTTCGGCACCGGTGCATACCACCAATTGTCGAAGACAGACTTGGTTGGGTCCGTGGGGTGCGGGGTGGCCCGCAGGAAGTGGAAGCCATCTGCCCAGACAGACACAGCAAAGTTCGGGAAGATGAAGTAGTGATAGGTGTCCGTCAGCTGGTGGTCACGCAGATTAGCGAAGTGGTCATAGCCCATTTCGGGGCCCTTTTCGCGCATGGCGTTCTGGATCGCTTCACGGGTTTCAAACTCGCGGCCTTCAAAATCCTTGGCATCCAAGCCCCAGCGGTTCAGTTGGTCTTCCAGGCCCGGATTCATCAGCGGTCGGTCGGTGCCGATCAGCTGGCGGGAAGGGGCGCCACCGCGCATCCACATACGGGCATGGCCTTCGTCAGCCATGTCGAACTGGGTATAGCGGTAGTTTTCTTCAATCCGTGATTCTGTCTGCGGGTGCACTGTCGGCAAATGGTAGGATTCGTTGAAATTATCCAGCGTCACCTTCCAGTTGACCGGCGTGTTCACTGTCATGGCGACATAGCGCTTCCAGTCGTCAATCTCGTAGCGCGACCATTCATCCCAGATCGGGCCGAGATATTCCTGCAGGCTTTCGCAGTCTTCATTCATGTTGACCCAGATAAAGCCGGCGAACTCTTCGCAGGGGATCTCGATCAGGTTCATCTTGCCGCATGGGTCGCCTTCGGGGAAATCTTCCGCGTCGCGGGCATAGGTCAGCTCGCCGTCGAGCTCAAACCGCCAGCCATGATATGGACAGATGAAGGCGTCAACATTATCAACATCGTTAAACACCAGGCGCGCTGCGCGATGTTGGCAGACATTGTAGAAGGCTTTGATGGACATGTCCGGCTGGCGCACCATGAGGATGCTTTCCGGGCCGACCTCTTCCATCTGATAGTCACCCACTTCGGGAATTTCGTTGGCGCGGCCCAGCAGAAGCCATACCTTGGTCCACATTTCTTCCCATTCTTTTTCAAAGAACTCTGTGGAGCTGTAGCGGTAGCCGGGGATTGAATGGCCGCGGAATTCTGGCTCTGGCCAGGCGTCTGCGTCTTCTTTGCGCCATTCATCAATATTCGTGATGGTTTCTGACATATCTATGCCTCCCGAATGGTTTGACTGTCTTCCAATGCGGCATTCTTATCAAAATCCGGCCAGGGCAGAAACTATCGGATGTACCAGCCGGGAATAGAAGTGGGTGCTGCCGCAACGAAAAGGGCAGAACCAATGGTCCTGCCCTTGGGCCTGTTCAGGCGTTGTATTGAGCGTAAATCCCTACAGCAAGTCACCACCAGCGGCGAGGGCCGTGGTGCCGTGTTCCTTGAAGGCCTTGATGACATTCTTGCCGGTCTTCCAGCGGTGCACTTCGTCAGCACCGTCAACCAGTCGCTGGGAGCGGATGGACGTGTACCAGGCGGCCAGCGGCGTGTCGGTGGAATAACCCAGTGCGCCGTGCAGCTGGATGGCTGTATCAACCACGCGGTGCACCATATTGGCCAGGTAAACCTTGGCGATGCCGTTTTCTTGGCGCAAATCCATGCCGTTTTCCGCCTTATAGGCGATATGTAGCAGCATCAGCCGGGCGATATAGAGGTCCTGTGCACAGTCGGCTAGCATGAACTGAACCGCCTGGCGGTCTGACAGTAGCTGGCCGAAGGTTTCGCGTTCGGTGATATGCGCGGTTGCCAGGTCCAGCGCCCGCTGTGCCATGGCCACATTGTGCATGCCGTGGCGCAGGCGACCATAGGCAAGGCGGTGCTGCCCCATGGCAAAGCCCTGGCCTTCACCACCCACCAGGTTTTCTTCCGGCACGATGAGGTCTTTGATTTCAATCTCGGAATGGGTGCCGCCCAGGGCATCGGTCAGCGGGCCGTGAATGGCCATGGTGTCGATATTGCGGACGATGTTATAGCCCGGGTTCGGCAGTTCAACCAGGAAGGTCGAGAACTGCTGGTGGCGCGGGGCCTCTGGGTTGGTGCGGGCCATGATCATGGCAATATCGGCAACGGCGGCTGCGCTGGAGAACCACTTTTCACCATTGAGCACATAATTGCCCTGGCCGTTCTTTTCGGCCTTGGTGCGCATGCCCGTGGCGTCGGCACCGGCGACCTATTCGGTCATGGAATAACAAATGCGCTTTTCACCGTTGAGCAGCGGCTTAAGGAACTTTTCCTTCTGATAGTCTGTGCCGTGCTCCAGCAGGGTGAGCATGGTGGCATCGTCCGGTCCCTGGGTGTTCATCGACAATGCGCCGAGATAGCTCTCGCCCAGCTCCATCTGCACCAGCGCATTGGCGAGCGGGCCAAGGCCCATGCCGCCATATTCTTGCGGAATAAACGGGCACCACAGGCCCTGGGCGCGGGCTTTGACGCGCAGCGCGTCGAGCGTTTCTTTAAAGTCCGCACCATCTTCCATGGCTTTTTCAGCCGGGCGGCATTCGTCTTCCACCCACTGGCGCACACGCTCGCGGACGGCTTTGGCTTCTGCCGGAATTTCAAAATCAATGGCCATGGTGGCACTCCCCTTCGGTCTCTGTTGGTCTGTTTGATAGGGCGGCAGTGTCACCCGGTTGGCCCGCGTAATCAATGGTGATCACGAAGACCTGTTACAAACTATAGGTGTGGGATGAACCTGAGGCTTAGAATGCGGCTCAGAAAATGAAGTCGTTTTCGTCGAGGGTGCCAACAAAGCCGGTGAGGGTGATGCTGTTGCCCAACCCGTCTTCAATCAGCGTGTCCGCGCCGGGGGTGATGGTCAGGTCACCAAAGCCCAGGCCGCTGTCGGAAAAGTCCAGCAGGTCAACACCGTCTTCAAAGTCTGTAACGGCATCTGCGCCCCAGTCACCATCAAAGACCAGCATATCGGTTCCCAGGCCAGAGCTGATCGTGTCGCTACCGGCAAGTCCATTGATGATGTTGTTATCATTACTACCGACGATGTTGTCGTCACCATCGGTGCCGAGGATGAGCAAGTCACTCTGGATCTCTATGGGGTTGTAAGCCAACAGCGCCTCCAGGCCGGTGAAGTCGATTGTTGTCCCGTCATTGCCCACCTGGAAGTCATAGGCCTCAGCATTGTCGATGGCGATGATAGCGCCATTGTCGAGGGTGATCTCGTACTGGAACGTGGCATTCATGGCGCCAGAGACGATATTGAGGCCATCAGCCAGCACAATCGTGTTGTCTCCCCGCAGGTCAAAGATGCGGGCATCCCCTGTCTGGTTGTCGGTGATGATATAGGTGTCATTACCGCCGAACCCCTGTCGCCGGACCAGGCCAGCGAGAAATATATTCTGGTGGTGGAAGACAGTATCGACATCCAGGGCGCGGTGGTTCGGACACTGGAGAACCTTGGCTTCGATGTCAGCGTGGCGACCAGCGAAACCGAAGCGCTCAAGGTCATTGAAGAACTGGGCCAGCTCGATATTTTGCTCACCGATGTAGTGTTGGCCGATGGCCTGGCCGGGCCTGTGCTCGCCGGTGCGGCGCGCAGCCGCTTTCCCGACTGCTAGGTCATTATCATGTCCGGCTATGTCGATGAAGAGGTGACCCGCCTGTTGCAGGACGACCCGGATGGCCACTATATGACCAAGCCATTTACCATGTCGGCGCTGACAGACACGGTCCTGGGGGCGTTGGGACAGCCCGATCAGAGCCCGTCATCCATGCCGGTACCGCCGCCCGCTAACGACTAGCCCGGCGGGGCAAAAATTCCGGCACAATAAGCGGAAAACACGCCTTTACGCGCTTGAGTTGTGCGAGGCGTGTCGGTAGACTGCGCGCCAAACAACACATGTTCGGGGGAGCACCATGGTTAAGATTGAACACAAGCGCGATGTCGCCATTTCTGCAGACGTTGTTTGGGAAGAAATGCGCCATTACGACCGGGTGCTTAACTGGATTCCCCGCGGTGACGAAAGCACCATCACCGTGACGGGCGAAGGCGTGGGCGCGATCCGCGACATTCAGCTGGCGACCATGGGTTTTGTGCAACACAAGTTGGAAGCCTATGATGACGCTGCCCGCATGTTTTCATATTCCCTGACAGACGGCAAACCGCTGGGCATGAAGGAATATGCCGTTGTAGCCACTGTGACACCCACGGGCCCTGAAAGCTGCACCATCCGTTGGGCCGGGCAGATGATCGGCGACGGCAGTGCCGACGAAAACGCCATTGGCGGCGCGCTGGAACAGGCGCTCGCCAACATGACCACGGGCATTATTGCCGTGCTCAAGGGTGAGACGCCGGACTTTGCTTCACAGCCTTTTGTGGACGACTAGGCCATCAGCTGCCCATACTCGCTGCCATGACAAGCGACCATCAATTTCCTGACGGAACCGCCGCTGGCTGGCTGGATGTCTACGCCCTGTTTGCCGAACAGGCACGGCTGCAGCCAGACGCGCTGGCCTTAGAAATTGCTGGCCCGCCCAATGTCGGCGACGCCGGTGTGCTGTCGCAGCACAGTTATGCCGACGTGCTGGGTCGGGTCGATGCCCTGGCCGGGCTGCTGCAGGTGCGCGGCATAGCGCGCGGCGACCGTGTTGCCGTCGTCTCCGAAAACCGGCTGGAGTATCTCTGCACCTTTTTGGCCGCAGCGCGCATTGGGGCCATTGTCGCCTGCCAGAACTGGCGGCTTGCCCCGGGGGAAATGCAACATTGCCTCGACCTCGTGGAACCCTCGCTGATCCTGCAGTCTGGCCGTTTTGACGACCTGCTCGACGGGCTCGAGACCCATGGTCTGCCGCGTATCAGCTATGATGACGGTTTTGACGATCTGCTGGCCAATGCGCCTGCGCCAACCCCTGTGGCGGTGCAGCCAGAAGACGGCCTGCTCATTCTGTATACCAGCGGCACCACCGGCCTGCCCAAGGCGGCGGTGATCTCGCAGCGGGCAGAAGTGGCCCGCATGATGGTGCTGCGGCTCGACCTGGGTGTCACGCCGCAAGACGGCTATTTGGCCTGGTCGCCCATGTTCCATATGGGGGGCACCGAACATTGCCTGTCAGAACTGATGATGGGCGGCTTTGCCATTGTCACCGACGGGCTGGATGTCGCCGCCATGGCCGCCGCCATTGCCCGCCACCGGTTGGGCTGGCTGTTGCTGGTGCCCGCGACCATCGACCCACTGTTGGCGGAGCTGAAATCACAGAATACCGTGGTCAAACATGTCGGCAGCGTGGGCTGCATGGCCGACCTTGTGCCGCTCGAGACCATTGCCGAGATTTCCCGCGTTTTGGATGCGCCGTTTTTCAACAGTTTTGGCGCCACAGAAACGGGCCTGCCGCCAGCCTCTGGCCATTTGCTGCCGGTGGGTGGTGACCTGTCAGACCTGTCAAAACGCCAGAGCAGCTATTGCGCTTTTCGCCTGGTGGACCCGGATGGCAATGACGTGCCACCAGGTGAAGCCGGTGAGGGGGCCGTGCGCGGGCCAACATTGTTCAGTGGCTATTGGGCAGCAGACGAGATCAATCGTGAGCAATTCCAGAATGGTTGGTTCCGCATGGGAGATTTGTTCACGCGGGATGCCACTGGCGGCATTCAGTTCGTTGGCCGGGCGAAATACCTCATCAAGTCTGGCGGGGAAAATATCTATCCCGCTGAAATTGAACGGATATTACTGGCTGACGCGCGGGTGGAAGATGCCATCGTCATCCGCCAGCCAGACCCCAAATGGGGCGAGGTGCCTGTCGCCCTCGTAGCCCGCCGCGATGGCAGCCTGACTGCTGAGGACCTGGCCACCCAATGCCGTGCCGAGCTGGCCGGCTACAAGCAGCCCAAGCAGATCCTCTTTGTGGAGATGAGTGATTTTGCCCGCTCAGAAACCGGCAAAATCATCCGCGAAGCGATGGAACGGTTGGTGGAGGAGAAGGGTGATTCCGTTCGTGCCGAGTGATCCTGAACGCAGTGAAGGATTGTATCGAGGTACGGACGGGTTTTTCACTATCCCTCAAACAGCTCGTTTAGCTTGTCGTCTTCGGTTTCGACAATCTTCTGCACCCAACCGTGGAAAACCTGCCCGCCGCCTTCATTGCGGCCGAACAGTACATGGTCGCGGGCGCCAGAGGCCAGGGCTTCCTGCACCTGTTTGCCGCACCAGTAATCTTCGTCCAGCACCACCGTTTCCAGCAGGTCGAACTGCTCGTGGGCTTCGGCCCGCTGTTCGTCAGACGGGGCATTTTCCATAAGGTAATATTGCGTCGTATACGACGTGCCGACCTCGTCGCCCGGGAACAGCTGCGACAGCATCACCGACCGGCCACCCCCCTGGAAGGAGGCAATGGAGATGTGCGGGAAGATCGTCCACACGCCAATCAGTAGCGTTTCCATGGGCCAGTCTTTTTCTTCCAGCCCGCGCAGGGGCTCAAAGCGTTCCGGCGCCGTCACATGGGTGTGCGGGCCGAAGGAATAATAGGTGGCGTTGGGGCTCATGGCCCCGCCGATGGTGTTCTTGTGCAGCACCGGCAGGTGGTAATAGTCGAGGTAGCCATCATAGGCGACTTTCCAGTTCGGGCCTTCGATGGTGCGGCTTTCAAACAGCGTCCAGTTTTCAAAGCCGAAATGGGCCAGGAAGTCTTCATAGCCCGACAGGAATGTCTCGATATCGAGGTCTGATTTCGGGTCGAGAATACCGAAGATCAGCCCGGCTTTTTCCAGCACCGGCAGCTCGGCCAGCGCGTAGCAGTCTTCGTCGATTTCGCCGAAACGTTCCTTGGAGGCAATGCCGACCAGCTCGCCTTGGCGGTTATATGTCCAGCCATGATAGGGGCAGGTGAAGCGCTTGGTGTTGCCAGTGCCAACATCGGCAAATTGGGCGCCGCGATGGCCGCAGGCATTCATGAAGGCGCGCACAACACCGTCATCACCCCGGGTTAGCAGAATGGGGACACCGGCAGGCTTCATGGCCTTGTAGTCGCCTTTGTTGGGCAGCTCGGCCGTGGGGGCCAGCACCAGCGGCATGCGCTTGAAAATACGGTCTTTTTCTTCTTCAAAGCGCTCGGACGACGTGTAGATATCGGCCGGAATTTTCATCAGATCATCCGCTAGGATGACATCCTGAGCGTCGTAAAGCGCCATGTTTTCCTTGGCAATATCGACCAATGCGTCCCGTGACATGCTGTTCCCCTTTGCGCGTTCGGTGCCGGGCACCCTAATTACCCGGAAATCCTTTGGTTAAGCCCAAAAGTATGAGCAAGCGGGCGCATTGCCGCAACTCTCATAATGGATAGGTCTCTATGTCGCTCACGCCAGCAAGCCATTGGCTTGCGGCTGCGCGGGCGCGTCACATAAGTGACGGGGCACGATCGCGGCCTTATATCGTTCTCGCCAGTTCGCCTTGCTCACGGCTCCAAGGGGGCTGGTTCACGGTATTACCTACCGCTTTTCAAACTGAATATGCAGCTTAGGCAGGCTGCGCAAAATGAAGCTGGGTTCGGCCTCTGGTTCCGGGAAGGCTGGGTCGAGGCGGAAGTTCTTCAGCCGTTGCATCAGCATGGGGAAGCCCAAATTCAGCTCCTGCCGTGCCAGCGGTGCGCCGGGGCAGTGGTGGATGCCAGAGCCAAAGGCCATTTGCGACCCCGCATTGCGGCGCTCCAGATCAACATCATTCGGGCAGGCGAATTGGCGCTCATCGCGATTGGCCGCACCATAACGCAGCATCAGCATGTCACCGGCCTTCAGGGCGTAGCCGCCCAGCTCGGTGTCCTTGGTCACCACGCGCGGCAGACCCTGTACCGGGGCTTCCAGCCGCATGGCCTCTTCCACAAAGGTCTTGGTGCTGGCCGGGTTGTCAAACAGCGCGTCCTGAATATGCGGTTGCTGGCACAGCAGCAGCATGCCCCAGCCAAAGGTGGAGGTTGTGGTTTCATGCCCGGCCACCAGAAACTGGCCCAGAATGCCGATAATTTCAGCGTCGGTCAGTGGGCGGTCGTATTCTTCTTCCATGGTTGCATTGGCGAGAATAGAGAGCATGTCTTCCTGCGGGTTTTTGCGGCGGTCGTCTGCCAGCTCGATCAGCATTTTCTGCAAATCGACATTCAGCTGCGCGCGTTCCAGCACCTCAGCATCCGACGGCGTCGTCAGCCGCAGGCCCGAGGCCGCAGCGGTGGCAGCATCATAAAAGAAGGACCGTTCAGGCTCGGTTGAGGGAATGCCAATTCGGTCAGCAATAATCTCGAGCGGGATGGGGAAGGCAAAGTCCGCCATGAAGTCGATGACGTCTTTATCTTCAATCTTGTCGATGGTCTTGGAAATCAACGCTTCAATGTAAGGCTGCATCTGGCGCACACGGCCCGCGGTGAAGATGCGGTTCACAAGCGAGCGGTAACGCGTGTGCTCCGGCGGGTCGAGGGTCAGCAGCGTTGGCGGCGGCACAATGGCCTGGCTGTCGATGGCCATATATTGCGCGCGAATGTCGTCAGGCGCATTTTCCAGCCAGGCACCACGGGCGCGGGCCATAAAGGCGCCAAATTGCGACGAATAGGTCTTGGTATCGCGGATCACTTCCATCAGCAGGTCATAACGGGTGACCACATGCAGGCCCATGGCAGGCATGAAGGCAATGGGTGCTTCGTCGCGCAGGGTCTGGTAGGCGTCCCACGGGTTGATGAGCGTTTCCGTCTCAAAAATGTTGATGTCGCCGGCGGCTGGGCAGGACTCTCCTGTGCTCATGATGGGTTCCCTCTTTAGCTGGCGGCAGTCTAGCGCGGAAGGGGGTAACGGCGATAGTTAATCCGTTCGCACCTCGATACAAATTGCTGCTGCCGCATCAATTCACTTGGTACGAACGTACGTGTTGAGAAACAGCCCCTCACCGCCGTGAGCGATACAACGAGCAGGCGAATAGCACTATAGTGCCGCCTGCAAGAAGGCCGCGACTGCGGCCCGGCGACCGTTCGCCGCCCTCGCGGAGCCATAAGCCATAGGCTTACTGGCGAGAGTGACTTAATGCCCACCCTCCAGCCACGCCACATCTTCGGTGGGCAGCAACTCGGCCATGCGGGCATCGTATGCCGCCAGGTTCTCTTCTGTGATCACGCCTTCCCACTGGCGGCCGGCGCCCTTGTTGAAGAAGTTGCTTTCCTTGTGCCAGATATTCATGCCCGCACCGGGAACGAACCGTTCCGCATTGGCCTTCATATGGTTGAAGCTGGAGGCCTGCAAAATCTCTTCCAACAGGTCCGGGGCGATAATCAGGTCGAGAATATCGGCCAGGCGGTTCAAGACCGCTGCGGGGTCGGCGGTCATTTCCGCATAGTGGAAGATGTGGATATTCTCCAGATGCTCGAAGGCTTTGAAGGTCTGGTAGTGGTTCACCAGCGCCTCAAGGCAGAAAACTTCCTGCGCCCCTTCAACATGGAGCAGGTCGACCCAGCGGCGGAAGCCTTCATTGACGTCTTCGGGGAACTGGTCGTCGAACATGTCGTTCTTCATGTTCAGCACATGGTTGCGCATGGAAAAGTGAATGTCACGCAAGTCGCGGAAGACGCAAATATAGGTACCCGTCTCCACGAAGGGGATGCCATCCAGCGGCGTATGGGTTTTCAAAAAGCGGCGATGGTGTTGCCCTTCCAGCATGGGCACCATCATATCAAGCGGCATCAGCTCGGCATCAACCCAGGGTGAAATCACCGTTGCTGGTGGGTCCAGATCGGTCGTGCCCAGCAGCAACATGGCCACCATGGTCTGTGTCCAGGTGGTGCCGGCTTTTTCCGGCGTGCAGATAAAGATGTCGTCTTCCCGCGGGGTATAGGCGTCCCAGCGGTCGGGGTTGGTGGCGCCACCGCGATAGTGGATGGTGCGCTGGGGCAGGGCGTTCGTCATGGTGTTTCCAGATAGATGTCTTATTGTTGGCAAGAGCTTAGGTCATTGAGCAGCATGTGCAATGCATGATCATCTGGAAAAGGTATTTTCCCCCGCCACGCTGGCGGGCTTGCCCCTGCGTAACCGGCTGATCAAGGCGGCGACCAGCGAAGGCATGACGCCGGGCGGCGTGCCGAGGAATGCGCTGGCAGACTTTCACGCGCGTATCTCCG
>JAURPT010000171.1 GCA_030836535.1 Alphaproteobacteria bacterium | reverse complement strand
TGAAACCGAATTGAACAGCGGCGTGCACGAGGCTGGTTGCCACATTATTCCCGTCGCCAGACCAGACCATCTGCTTGCCCTCAACAGGCCCACGATGCTCTTCAATGGTCATGATATCCGCCATTAACTGGCAGGGGTGTGACCGTTCCGTCAACCCATTGATAACGGGCACAGAAGCATATTCTGCCAGTTCCAGCAGATAAGCGTGCGACAGGGTACGAATAACAATGACATCCACAAAGCGCGAGAGAACCTGGGCCGTGTCGGTGATGGTTTCACCTCGGCCAAGCTGCATATCCTTGCCAGACAGGGTCAGCGTGTCGCCACCCAACTGGCGCATACCCACATCGAAGGAAACGCGCGTGCGGGTTGATGCTTCTTCAAAGATTGCGGCCAGTACATGGCCATCAAGTGGCGCGCCTTCGTCGACAGCACCCTTTGGCATGCCCGCCCGGGCATTCTTGATGTCCTTGGCCAGCTCCAGAATGTTCCGCAGTTCAGCGGCGCTGATCTGGTCCAGATCGAGAAAGTCTCTTTTCTTTGCCATTGCCCTAATCCTTCGCCACCTGCAATGACTGGCAGGCAGCATCCAGCGCATCAATAGCGGCGTCGATGTCCGTTTCCGTCACCGTCAGCGGCGGCAACAGGCGCACGACATTGCCACCAGCGCCCACTGTCAGCATCTTTTGTTCTGTCAGCGCGTTCACGAGGTCGCCATTGACGACCTTGCATTCAATGCCGCGCATCAGGCCCACGCCCCGCACACCCGAGATGATTTCTGGGTAACGCGCAACAAGCGCCCCCAGCTTCTGGCCCAAATAACCACCCATTTCCTCAACATGCGCCAAAAAGGCGGGGTCATCGACCACGTCGAGCACCGCATTGCCGGCAGTGGCAGCCAGCGGGTTGCCCCCATAGGTGGACCCATGGGTGCCAGCTGTCATGCCCTTGGCAGCGCTTTCCGTCGCCAGGCAGGCACCGAGCGGGAAACCACCACCGATACCCTTGGCCGCAGCCATGATGTCAGGCTCTATATTGCTCCACTGATACGCAAAGAGTTTGCCCGTACGCCCAACACCACACTGCACTTCATCAAAGATCAGCAGCAGACCATTGTCGTCGGCCAGTTTGCGCATGGCCTCCAAAACCTCGGTGGTGATGGCATTGATGCCACCTTCACCCTGCACAGGCTCCACAAGGATCCCCGCTGTTTCTGGACCAATAGCGGCTTCAAGAGCTGCAAGATCACCGAAGGGTACCTGGTCAAAGCCATCGACGACAGGACCAAAGCCTTCAAGGTGTTTCTCCTGCCCACCGGCTGCAATAGTTGCCAAAGTCCGACCGTGGAAGGCCCCTTCCATGGTGATAATCCGGTACCGCTCAGGTGCGCCATTAACATAATGATAGCGCCGTGCGGCCTTGATGGCACATTCCACCGCTTCAGCCCCTGAATTGGTGAAGAACACCAGATCGGCAAAGGTGGAGGCGGCAAGGCGTTCCGCCAGCTTTTCCTGCGCGGGAATGCGATAAAGATTGGAGGTGTGCATCAGCTTGCCCGCCTGCTCGCGGATCGCTTCCACCAGGTGTGGGTGTCCGTGGCCAAGGCTGGTTACGGCGATGCCACCGCAAAAGTCGAGATAGGCTGTGCCTTCTGTATCATAGAGGTAGACGCCTTCGCCCCGCTCAAACGCTAGGTCGAACCGTCCATATGTTGGCATGACTGCTTCGGTCATGGTTGCTCCTTTGGGCCGAAATGAGCCCCGAAAAAGCGTCTGAGTATCGTGAACTCACCGCAAATTGTCAATCTTGGAACCACGCAGCGCAGCACCGCTTTGTTTACTGGAAATGCCGTAACAACCCCGGCACAGGCCCAAGCACTGGCACTGGATCCGTTACGGCTTAAGTCGGTAGCCTCGTCGGAAAACCCAAAGGCAGGTCATGCCCAGCAGGATATTCAGCGCCAGGAGAACGCCCATGCCCAGAGCAATAGAACCATCAGCGTGGTCGATGAAGGCGTAGCGGAAACCGTCGATCATATAGAAGAACGGATTGAACTGGCTGATCTGTTGCCAAATTTCCGGCAGGCGCTGGATGGAATAGAATGTCCCCGACAGGAACGACAGCGGCATGATGACAAAATTCGTAACAGCGGCCATATGGTCGAACTTGTCGGCCCAGATGCCTCCCAACATGCCGATGAAGGACAAAAGCAAGCTAGCCATGACGGCAAAATACACCGCGATCAGCGGATGATGCAGCGTGATCTCCACAAAGGGGTAAAGCGGCACGGCAACCGATACGGCAACCAACAGACCACGACTTAGCCCACCCAGGGCAAAGGCAATAGTCAGTTCACCGGGGCTGAGAGGCGGCATGAGCACATCAACAATATTGCCCTGCACCTTGCCGATCAGCAGCGAGGAAGACGTATTGGCAAAACTGTTCTGGACGATGGCCATCATAATCAGGCCCGGCACCAGAAACTGCGCAAAGGGAATGTCTCCCACCGTGCGGCTGGCACCGCCAAACGCCAGGGTGAAGATGGTGAAAAACAGCACCGCTGTTACCGCCGGGGCGAGCACCGTCTGCAGGACGACCTTGAGGAAACGCTGAACCTCCTTACAATAAAGAGTCCAGACGCCCAGCCAGTTCACCCGGCCGATCCGGCGTTCAGCATAGGCATTCTCGCCCGGTAATGAGCGTGGTGTTGGTGCCCGTGCAGCCATATGGGTCGTTTCTACATTCATGGGTGACGCTTCTAACGAAGGCCGGGCACTGGCGCAAGCGCAGAGAAGGCGCTTATGCGCTGCAATTGACCTGATTGCAGCGATTGACTATGGTGCCCGCCGCTTTGGATGTGCACCCAAGGCACCAACAGAACACAAGGATTGACCATGGCCTGGACGGAAGATCGCGTTGATAAATTGAAAGCTCTTTGGAAAAAGGGCCTGAGCGCGAGCCAGATTGCTGAAGAACTTGGCGAGAATATCACCCGCAATGCGGTGATCGGCAAGGCGCACCGCCTTGGTCTGTCTTCACGCCCGTCGCCCGTCAAAAAGCCGGCCCAGGCAAAGCGCAAGCCCGCAGCCAAAAAGGCAGCGCCTGCCGCGCCAAAAGAACTAAAACCCGAGGAAAAGCCCGAGAAAATAACGATTCTTGAGCTGACAGACCGCATCTGCAAATGGCCGCTGGGTCACCCTGGTGAGGACGACTTCCAGTTCTGTGGCCGCCCCTCTGTCGCCGGGCAGCCCTACTGCACTTTCCATGGGGCCATGGCCTATCAGGCGCCGCAGCCGCGCAAGGATCGTCGGCGCAACCGCTAGGTCCCGCCGCCACAAACTTCCCTAAAGTCTATTCAGCTGGTTCCGGCAACGGGTCCAGCATGCTTTCTTCAACACCCGAATCGGGGCGTTCAATCGTCGCTGTTGCGCGAAGACCATCCACAACAGTTCGATACGTATTGCCCTGCTCAGCCCGGGCAATGTCTTCCCGCATTTCAGCAAAGCTTGGCATGCTCTGTTCACGCTCGTCTTCGACGATGATGACATGCCAGCCAAATTGGGACTGAACAGGCTCGGGCGTATAGGAACCGACCTCCAGACCAAAAGCGGCATCTTCAAACGGCTTGACCATCATACCCTTGCCAAAATACCCCAGGTCGCCGTCTACACTGGCCGTGTCGATGGAATGCTCATTCGCCAAAGCCAGGAAATCTGCACCTTCGTCTAGCTGGGCAATCAGGTCCTTTGCCGCTTCTTCCTCTTCAACAAGGATGTGGCGTGCATGGCGTTCGGTGTTCCCCAGCGCCTGAAGTTCTGCAATCTGTTCATCATAAATGGCGCGCAGGCGGTCGGGCGACATAACACGCTCCATCTCATCCTGCAGCCACAGGTCACGCATAGCGTCCTGATGGTATTGCGCCACCAACTGCTTCAATTCTGTGTTGTTGGCATACCCGGCCTTTTCTGCCTCAACAGACATCAAGTGCCGATTGACCAATACGTCAACCAATTGGTCGCGCAGGAAGGCATAAGGCAACTGCTTGGCTTCATCGGGCAGGCCGTCATAAATAGCCCGCAACTGCGATTCGTGCAGGTCGGTACCGTTAACCGTTACAACAACGGGGCCGTCAACCGCGGGCTTGCCGATATCGGCCATCTGGTCGCAAGCAGTGAGCATAACCCCCACGAGGCACAGGCCTGCGAGACGAAGTGTGTGACGACCCATATTGATGGTCCTTTCAAAACAGCAGAATGAGAGAGCAAGTGGCACAACGCTAGTGCATTGGCACAATCGGTGAAACAGGAATATGGGAACCGACCCCGCTTTTCGCAACGCTAATGCGTATGCCCTTCGTAGGAGCCACCAAGCCGGTGCACCGCCAAATGCGCGAGCGATCCAGCAACAAAGGCAATAAACCAAGCCTGGCCAGCGGCCTCCAGATGGCTGAGCAACGCACCGCCCATCAGATAACCGACAACTGTCGCCAAAGCCATCACCAGCAAAGCACCGACCGCCAGCTTATTGCCGAAGTCAGACGACACAAGCCACCAGATACCAAGGCCCATGGGCAGGCGGTGCAGAATGATCGCCGACACGAGCGTCGCCCCATGGCCGTGCATGCCCTGTGCCGCCGTGAGCGCTGCGCCATCACTAAGGCTATGCACCAGCAGGCCGATGATGCCCAAGGCAAGGGTCAGGCGATGGATTGTCCAGGCGCTGCGCCGCAAGGCACGCTCTGCTGCCAGGGGCAGCACAAAACCACCGGCAGCAAAGGCGATTGAGATGGCGCCGCCTTCTTCCACCGTATGGATAAGGATCATGACCACGAGGCCTGCCATGACGACGGCCATGATAACACCGAGCGCACGATGAATGGATGGCACCCTGTCAAGGAATTGCCAGGCAATGGGGCCTATGGCCAAAGCTATGAGTGCCAGTGTTAGCGACATGGGCGCCTGCACCCCGTTCTATCGTGCAAAAGGTGGCGCTTTATGGCCAAAGCAAGTCGGCTTGGCAAGCTTTCAAACCGAAAGGCGGCCTATGCCGCCCTGACGAAAGCGGCCGCTTTTTCAACCGCAGCCGCACCTTCGGGCATAGTGGGCCAAAGCACCTGCCAGATATGCAGCATTTCGGGCCATACCTCGAGTGTCACATCAACACCTGCCGCTTTGGCCTTTTCCGCTACAACCTGACTGTCCCCTAACAATACTTCTGCATCACCGACATGGATATCGAGTGGCGGCAGCCCTGCAAAATCACCAAAGACTGGCGACATACCCGTTGTGGCCGGGTCGGTGTCCCCTTGATAGGCGGCTGCACAGGCCAGCAGCCACTCTTGCGCCACCAACGGGTCTGCCTTGGCCCGGGTTTTCATGGTCTCGCCCTGCACAACCAAATCTGCCCAGGGTGAAAGAAGCGAAGCGCCATCTGGCATTGACTCACCCGCATCGCGCAGGGCCATCAGTACCGCAAGCGTCAACCCGCCGCCGGCGGATTCACCGCCTATGATCAAGCGATCTGCAGTCCCTGGGCCATCCGGCCCATTGGCCGCCATCCACCGCCAGGCAGCCAAGCCATCTTCCAGCGCAGCAGGGTAAACATGTTCCGGCGCCAGGCGATAGTCCGCCACCAGCACCGCCGCACCAGATGCTTTGGCCAGATGCCCCGCATAGGCCCTGTGGGTTTGAATATCACCTGCCGTATAGCCACCCCCATGCAAGTGCAGCACACGGATACGCCCATCATGGCCTTCCGGCACCAACCAGGCAGACGGCACGCCATCAGCATCAACCTCAACATAGCGTACGCCCTCGGGCTCACGCCCCTGCATGGACTGCTGCATATTGGCGCGCAGGCCCAGCGGCGTGACCTTGCGGCGCAATAACTTGTTCATCACCTTCGCGAAACGAAGAAGTCGGCGCGCCTTTTTGAAGGAATCAGAGGGCATGGGGCCAGCCTAGCCGCATTGGCTACGGATATACGCACACACCCGATCAATACCCGCTGATGCCTCAGGCACCTCACGGCCCAGCGCGTGCCAAACATGCACAACGTCGGGCACCTGCTCGATAATGACATCAACACCGGCAGCCTGGGCACGCGCGGCAATTTCTGTGGAATCATCCAAGAGCGTTTCAATAGAGCTCACATGCACAAAGAGCGGCGGCAGGCCGTCATACGACCCACGCATGGGAGACCAACGCGCATCATCCAGATCTGCACCTTCTGCTAAGGTCAGGCTGGCCATCCATTCCAGTGCCCCCTTCTGGACCATCGGGTCGGTCGGCGAATTGCTTTCAAAGCTTGCGCCCGCCATATGCATATCTGCCCAGGGAGATATCAGCACACCTGCCGTAGGTACCGGCAAGCCGGCATCGCGCGCACCCATGATCACGGCCAGCGCAAGGCCACCACCAGCAGAATCGCCTGCAACAAAGCAATGGGTTGGCGCACCCGCACCATCCGGGCCGTTTTCCAGCATCCATTTATAGGCGGTCAGCCCGTCATCAAACTGTGCAGGGGCCTTGTGGTCCGGCGCCAGTCGGTAATCGACATTCAACACCGCAACACCAGCCGTCTGTGACAGGTCGCTACAGAATGTCCGATGCGTATTGACGTCACCCGCCACATAGCCACCGCCATGCAGGTAGACCACACGCTTGTTGGGGTCTGCGTCCTTGTGCACCAACCATTCGCAAGGCACGCCACCAGCGCTAACAGGGGCTACCGTCACTTCCGGGAAGTCTGCAACCCGCATCAGCACACCAGACATCATGTCGCGAATGCCCTGCACGGTGGGGCCTTCCACCGGCGCATCGGGGTCCGGCGTCAGCATATCAATTACTTCCTGCATTTGCGGTGAAGCGGTCATCTTTTCCTCCCTAAGAAATCTGTAGCGCCAAGATGGCAAACATTCCGGTGGCTGGCCAGTCCTGATCAGGCCGAATTTCAGGCTTTGTCGGCTGTCACAATCCAGGCAGATGTCTTCATAATCACACCATCATCGGTGATGTAAGGTTGATAGGCCTCGCGCACAGCTTCACGTGCTTTGGCCTGCGTTGGTTCATCCATCAGCTCAAAGAAAGTCGCCGCGGGGCCCACTTCAAGCGCGAAGTCGAGCACGTCTTCAATATTCTTCAGCCCAAACAAGGCGACCTCGGGGCCAAAGTCCTCCATCTCGATGTTGGTAAAACCGGCATCTGTCAGGGTCTGCCGCAGGCGAACCGGGTCCCCAAAAGAAAACGGGCCGGGCGCATCCGGGTCAGCGGGCGGCGGGCAGTCTTCTTCCGCCAAAAACGGTACAACTGCCTGGGCCTGCAGAGCGATCCAGGGGCTTTCTGCCAGTGTTTGCCAGCATGCAAAAGCCAGTTTTCCGTTCTCATGCAGCACCTTGTGCACATTGCGCAGAGCCGCAACTGGGTCCGCAAAAAACATGATGCCGAAACGGGAATAGGCGAGGTCAAAACTATCCCGATGCAGTGGGTCAGTCTCAACGTCAGCCAGCTCAAAGAACGCATTGGTCAGCTCGGCGCGCTGGGCCACATGCTCTGCCCGCGCCAGCATCATTTGCGAGATATCGACGCCGACCACTTCGCCCGTCGGGCCAACACGGCGCGCCATCTCGATACTGGTGTCGCCGCAGCCACAGCCAATGTCGAGGATAACATCCCCGGACTTGATGCCCGCCTTTTCCATTGCCCGATTGCCAAAAACGCCAAGCATGGCATCCAGCCCGGCCTGATGTCGGACGAAATTCTTGCCCCCTGCGTCGTTCCAGAACTCGATCTGGTCTGCATTGGGTCCTGTTGCTTCAATATGCTTCATCTTCCCCCCAAGATATTGCTTTTCGGTCGCTGCCGATTATGGGCGTGCCGTTTTGCAGGTGCAAGAAATAGCACGCGAATCCGGCACCTTAGCCCTGCAGAATTAGGCATTGCATATAATTGACAAATATTCTCAAATGCCAGCCATGTCATGGCAAATGATCATCGCCCCCTTTGGGGTTGTCGCCATTGTATCGCTGACATGGTTTTTCGGCGGGCTGAAACGCCCGGCCAAGCTGGACCCTGAAGGTGCGACCCGGCGGCTGCTACAGGACTTTCCGCTCCTGCGCATAGCTGACTGGACCATCACCGGTGAGGGAGACGCTGCCCTTACACGTGACGACCAGGGGCGCGTTGCGGCTATTGCCCGGTTTGGGGACCGGCTGATTACCCGGCTATGGTCCAAAGGCGAAATCAGCAACGTAGAATCGGTCGACAATACCCTGGTTGTTTCAACCCATGACTACAAGGCACCCGATATGCACTTTGCATTCGATGATGCAGAGCAGCAATCTGCCTGGCGCAAAACATTCATTTCAATGATTGGGCGGCCGGCATGAATTTCCCAGATATGGTGCCTCTGGCCATTCCCTTCTTTCTTGGCGCACTGGCCGTCGAGATCATGCTGTGGCGCGCCCTGAAGCGCGGTGACTATGAAACACGCGACACGGCCGCCAGCCTGACCATGGGCCTAGGCAATGCCATTATTGGCGGGGCAACAGTTGCCGCCGTTTACGGGACATTCAGCGCCGCCAATTCCATCGCCCTGTTTGACATGGGCTATCAGTGGTGGGTCTTTGTACTCTGCTTCTTTGCTGAGGACCTGTGCTACTACGTCTACCACCGCATTTCGCATGAACTCCGCTGGTTCTGGGCCAGCCACGTCGTGCACCATTCGTCGCAGCACTTCAACCTGTCCACCGCCCTGCGCCAAACCTGGACGCACTTCATGTCGATGGGCTTTTTGTTCTGGTTGCCGCTGATCCTGATCGGCTTCCCACCAGATATGGTGTTGTTCTTCCACGGTGTCAGCCTTGTCTATCAGTTCTGGCCACATACGGAACTGATCGACCGTATTGGCCCGCTGGAGTGGGTCTTCAACAGCCCCAGCCATCACCGCGTGCACCACGCGACCAACCCAAAATATCTGGATTCCAACTATGCCGGGGTCTTGATTATCTGGGACCGCCTGTTTGGCACCTTTGTGGAAGAAGACCCCGAAGACCCGCCACGCTATGGCATTTTGGGTAATCTCAACAGCTTCAACCCCCTGCGTATTGCCTTCGCTGAGTGGGGCACCATCATACAGGATGTCCGGGGGGCCAAGTCTGGCCGAGAAATCTTCATGTTTCTGATGGGCCCACCAGGCTGGTCGCCCGACGGGTCGCGCCAGACAACGGCCAGCGTCAAGGAAGCCTGGGCCAAGTCGATTACCGAGCCCGCCCTAGCCGAAGAAGAGCTGGCACCCGTTGCCATGCAGGCCGCTGAATAACCAGCCAATACGTCTACGGAGACCAACCAATGTCAAATGAGTGGCACAGGATCTATCTCGTTCGCCACGGGCTGGCTGCCGCCAGCTGGGAAGAAGATACAGACCCCGGCTTGAGCCCGACCGGCCACGGTCAGGCAGCGGCCGCCGCGCAAAAGCTGGCACCACTGGGTCCCATGAATATCATCTCCAGCCCGATGCGCCGCACCCAGGAAACGGCCATGCCCTTTGAGGAACAATGGCAGGCCAAGGCAAGGATCGACGAGCGGATATCAGAAATTCCCTCGCCTTCCATGGCATTGAACGAACGGCGTGGTTGGCTAATGGCCATTATGGAAGGCAAGTGGACGGACCAGCCTGCTCTTGCGACCGAGCCGCATGACTTACCTGCCTGGCGGCGCGGCACCGTGGACGCACTGCTGGAGCTAACCGAGCCAACCATTGTTTCCACACACTTTGTGGCGATCAATGCCATTGTTGGGCAACTCATCGGGGATGATACAGTCGTTGGCTTCCGGCCCGACAATTGTTCCATTACAATTGTCGAGTCCAATGGCCAGGAGCTTCGATTGATTGAAAAGGGCACCGAGGCGGAAACAGAGGTGGGCTAAGCCCGCAAAAGGGGGAACCATGGGGGAAAAGAAAGGCCTGCCGGGCTTTCGCGGGGTCGACCATATCGGCGTCACCGTCCCAAACTTTGAAGAGGCACGGGATTTTCTGGTGAACGTGCTGGGGTTTGAAGAATTCTACCTGCACGGCCCTTACGGATCCGAGGACAGTGACTGGATGAAGGACATGCTGAATGTCCACCCTCGTGCCGTCATTGAAAAAGTGCAGATTTTCCGAGCCGGACACGGACCGAATATTGAGCTGTTCGAATATTCTGCGCCCGAACAACGCCAGACCATGCCGCAAAACAGCGACTGGGGTGGCCACCACATTACGCTCTATGTAGATGATATCGATGCTGCCATGGACCATCTGCGTGCCCATGGGGTGCGCCTGATGAATGGCGGCGGGCCTGCAGGCACGCAGGGACCCGAAGCAGGGCTGCGGTCCTGCTATTTCCTGACGCCATGGGATATGCAGATGGAACTGATCAGCTTTCCCAACGGGAAAGGCTACGAAAAAGAAACAGACCGGCGCTTGTGGGATGTCCGCAATCCCGGCGCCTGAACTTAAACCCTGGGGGAGGAAAACATGACAGGACGTGTTAAAGGAAAAGTCTGCATCGTCACCGGCGGTGCCATGGGGCTGGGCGAGGCGGATTGCCGTCTGCTGGCCCGCGAAGGCGGCAAGGTAATCATTGTCGATATTGCCGATGAAGCCGGTGAGGCGCTCGCAGCCGACATTGGCGCCGAGTATTACCACATGGATGTGACAGCTGAGGCACCGTGGATTGAGCTGATCGACTATGTCGTCGGCAAATATGGCAAGCTGAATGTACTGGTGAACAATGCGGGCATCGTGATCCCCGGCAATGTCGAAACCTGTACCGAAGAAGAATGGCGCAAGACCAAAGCTGTCTCGGAAGATGCGACATTCTTTGGCATGAAGCACGCCATCCCCGCCATGCGAAACAGCGACGAGATGTGCTCCATCATCAACATGTCGTCAACCGCCGGGATTGTCGGCGTGCCTTACGTGTTTGCCTATGCGGCGGCCAAAGGCGCGGTCCGCCTGATGAGCAAGGCCGCCGCCGTGCACTGCGCCCAGAATGGCGACAAGATCCGGGTAAACTCCATTCATCCGGGCGGGATCGTGACACCGATGACAACCAATATTGGCCCTGTCGTACAGGCAGCCCTGGATGCTGATGAGCGCTTTAAGCCGCCCATCACCGGCACCACACCAGGTGAACCGCAGGATATTGGCTATATGGTGCTGTATCTGGCCTCCGACGAAAGCAAATACACCAATGGCGCAGAAATGGTGGTCGACAACACCGTCACCAGCATGGAAGGCGTTGTGCCGTAGGCACCTAAGAGCATGAGCCTTAGGCGCTTGCCGCTCTTCTATCCATCCGCCGCTGCAGGGCGTCGCGCATTCGGGCATGGCGCGCCTCGGTAATCGGGTAATTCCAGACAATCGCAGCCGCCCAGAAAAAGAATAACGATGGCAGCATGGTGAACAATAGGCGCAGGCCGAGCATGTGCTCATAGGCATTATCTGTACCCAGTTCCGGATCAAAGCCAATCAGCGCCAGCAGATACATCGATACACTGCTACCCAGTGCGGCGGCCATTTTTGACGTGAATGACCATGTCGCAAAGAAGGACGCCGCCCTGTTGTCGCCGCTCATCATTTCATCAAGGTCGATAACATCTGCCTTCATGGAATTGGGCAGGGACGCGAACGCACCCGCGGCAAAGCCAGAGACAATGGTGATTGGGATCATCCACCAGAAGTCACCCCAGCCATGGAAGATGTAGAGCGGGTTCACGAGCCCAATGGTGATGAAACTGGCTGAATAGGCTTTATGCTTGCCAATGCGATTGGACAACCACACCCAGAACGGCACGCCGGCAATATTGCAGGCATAGAAGAAGAACAGCATCACGACCATCATCTCAGGCGCGCCCAACACGAAGCCGACATAGAAAGAATAAAGCGGGGTGGTGATGTTGAAGGCAGTCATGCCGATCATCAGCGCCGTGACCAGCCGCTTGAACGGGCCATTGCGCCACATCAGTCGCAACCCGTCGCGCAGGGATGTGCGCGAGTCCTCATAATCCTGCGTCTCCGGTACTTGGGTAACGGTCAGATAAGTGCCCAGCGGTAGCGTAATCACCATCATGACCCCCAGAATGGTCATGATCGCCTTGTCGCCGCCATAGTCGAACGCCCACAGGAAAAAGATCGGGACGCCCTGGGCTGCCAGGTTGCCCACCACCCCGATGGCAGAACGCCAACCGGTGATGCGCGACCGTTCGCGGTAATCCGGCGACAACTCCGACGCCCAGGAATAATAGGGGATCAGGATCATCGTCATCGCCAGATAGACCCCCATGATCCCTACAAAGAGATAGAGCGTGAACAGGTTCTCGAGCGAGACAAAGCTGACATATTCCGCCAGTACCGCTGGGTCATCCGGCGGCAGGAACAACATGTAGAAACTGACCGTCAGCAGCGGCATACCCGCGACAATCCAGGGTTTCCGACGGCCCCAGCGCGTGCGCGTGCGGTCGCTCCAATAGCCGATCAGCGGGTCAGTAAACACATCGGATATGCGGGCAATCAGCAATATCGTACCGATAAGCGCCAGGCTGACGCCCAGCTCTGCGGCGTAATATTTCGGCACATAGATCAGCACCGGTGTCAGCGCGAAATGCAACGGCATATCCGTGAGGCCATAACAGAACAGTTGCCAACAGGACAGACGCTCAGGCGGTTGTTTCATCGATCCCTGCTCCTACTGCGCCGGTTCCGGCACCGCGTCCCGGCGGTCCAATTCATCCCGCACCTGCTGGTGATATTCTTCAGTAATTGGGTAGTTCCAGATGAAGGCCACCGCCAGTAGATAAAATGCCGACGGGATCACAGCAAACATCAGCCGCAGGCCCATTAAATGTTCCTCAGAATTGCCGGCGCCCAGTTGTGGGTCAAACCCGGTGAGGGCCAGACCATTCAGCGCCAGCCACGCACCGCCTGCATTGACAATCTTTGTCGTGAACGACCAAGTCGCAAAATAAGAAGCGGCACGATTTTCGCCACTTTCCAGGGTGTCGAGGTCAATCACATCCGCCTTCATGGAATTGGGCAGGGCATTGAATGCGCCTGCGCAAAAGCCGGTCATGATGGTGACCGGTGTCATCCACCAGATATCACCCGGCCCCAACAACATATAGAACGGGTGCACAACCGAAATGATGACAAAGGCGGTGATATAGCAGCTACGCTTGCCAATATTTTGCGAGATCCGCACCCATATCGGGATGGCCGCAATATTCACCAAATAGAAGATCGACAGCATGTAGATGGTGCTGGTCGTGTCCTGCAACACAAAGGCGATGAAGAAGGCATAAAGCGGTGTTGTAATTGTCAGCCCGGTGCTGCTGGAAGCAAAAGCCATGATCAACTTTTTGAACGGGCTGTTCTTCATCATCAGCCGCAAGCCCTCCAGCAGGGGCGTATAGGCGCTGACGAAATTCTTGTTTTCCGGCACCATCCAGACGGTGAGGATCATACAGATGGGCATGGTCACCAGCATGCCGGTGCCAACCACAATCAGGACGGCCTCATCACCCTGCAGACCAAAAAAGATACCGGCAAGAATCGGCAATAATTGCGCCAGCAGTGATCCGCCAACACCAAATGCGGCGCGCCAACCGGTGATGCGCGTGCGCTCATTATAGTCTGGCGATAGCTCTGCCCCCCAAGACCAGTAGGGGATCATGATCATGGTCGCCCCGACTGACAGCAGTACCATGCACAGGAACATATAAAGCCCACTGGTATATTCACGCGTGGCCATCTCGGCCGGCAGCATGGCCGTCAGCAGGCTAAGGTCCTCTAGCGGCACAAACAGCAGGTAGAACCCGGCCACCAGCAGCGGCATGGACGCCAATACCCAGGGCCGTCTGCGGCCCCAGGGGGTTCGGGTCCGGTCGCTTAACACACCGATTAACGGGTCGGTGAAAATATCAAAGATGCGGACCGTCAGGATGATATTACCTGCCAGCGCCAGGCCCACGCCCATTTCGGTCGTGTAATATTTCGGGATGAACACCATCACCGGGAACAGCGCCATCATCAATGGCAGCTCTGTCAGACTGTAGAAGAAAAGCGTCTTGTTAGACAGGCGTGTTGGGGTAGAGGGTGCTGAAGACATAATCCGGTTGGGCTCCTACTCCGCGGCAGCTGCTGCTGCGCGTCTCTCCTGGCGCTTGTCGATGGCCGTTCGGATACGTGCCTGCCGTTCTTTGGTGATGGGGAACTTCCAGATAACGGCGGCAGCAGCGAGAAAAAACAAAACAGGAAGTACAGAAAACGTCAGCTTGAGGCCCAGCAGCGCCTCAGGGGTGTTTTCGGCGCCATTGAGTGCATTAAAGCCAAACAAGGCAAGGCTTTGCAACGCGAACCAGCCGCCTATACTTGCCGCCGATTTGGTGATGAATGACCAGGCCGAAAAGAAGAAAGCGGCCCGGTTTTGGCCACTTCGCGCTGTGTCGAGGTCGATGACATCTGCCTTCATGGAATTGGGCAAGGCCTGGAAAGACCCGGTGCCCATACCAATGATGAAAACCATCGGCGCCATATACCAAAAGTCACCGGGGCCCAAAAGCAGGTAGATTGGCTGCATGGCGGACACGAACAAAAAGCCGCACAGCCAGGCTTTGTGTTTGCCGATCGTTGCCGAAATCTTGACCCATAACGGCACGCCCAGAATGCCGGCAGAGGTTGCAATAACAAGCATGTAGGGCACATCTGCCGCGCTGCGCTCAAGGATGAATTCCACAAAGAAGATATAAAGCGGCATGGTGATCGACAGGCCGATATAGCCAAGCACATACCCCATGGCGAGTATGCGGAATGGGCCATTCTGCCACATCATTTTCAACCCCGTCAGCAAAGGGACCTGCGGGGCCTTGATTTCCGGATATTCCGGCACTTTCCACAATGTCAGCGCGACACAGGTAGGTATCAGAACCACCGCGGCGACACCAAGCAGACTCATCACATTTGCAGTGCCGCCGAAACTGAACACCAGCAAGGCAATCAGCGGGATTGCCTGCGCCAGCAATTGCCCGAACGCACCCATAGCTGCGCGCCAACCGGTTATCCGTGTGCGTTCATCGTAATTGTCTGACAATTCGGCGGCCCATGCATAATAGGGGATCATCAGCATGGTCCAGCCCGCCCACATCACCGTCAGCCAGCCAAACAGATACCAGATTCCAACCCCTTCAGGCGGCATAAAGACCTTGTAGATGCCCAGCATCAGGACGGGCACCGAGGCGAGTATCCATGGTTTGCGCCGCCCCCAGCGCGACTTTGTGTTGTCACTGAGATAACCGACCAGCGGGTCAGTGATGGCGTCAAAAACCCGCGAGAACAACATGACATTGGCAACAGCAGAAATGGCAAGCCCGATGTCGCCCGTATAGAACCGGTTGAGGTAGATGCTCATGGGCATCAATGCGAGCATGACCGGAATATCCGCCGCCCCATAGGCAAACAGGGTCGCGTTCGAAAAACGGCGCATGCGGCCAGACTTTTGTTCAGACACTTTATTCAGCCAATTGCACAGCAGCCTGGGTACATCGCTCCTGCCGACGATCAATCGCCGCGCGGATACGTTCCTGACGCTCTTTGTTGAGAGGGTATTTCCAGATAATGATGCCCGCCGTCACGAAGATAATCGCAGGCAGGAACACGTAGACCAACTTGAGGCCCATCAGGGCATCCGCCGAATTGGCCGGACCCAACGTCGCGTCAAACCCGACCAGCGCCAGCGCCCAAAGGCCAAGAGAGCCACCCAGGCTGGACGCCGCCTTAGAGGTCAGCGACCAGGCAGAGAAGAACATGGCCGCCCGGTTTTCACCCGTGCGGGCCGTGTCGATATCAATCACATCGGCCTTCATGGCATTGGGCAGGGCCATGAAGGAGCCCGTGCCAAAGGCACTGATAACCGCAAAAGGCACCATGTACCAGAAGTCGCCCGGCCCCAAAAACAGATACATGGGACTAAAAGCTGTCACAAACAGAAGACCGCCAATCCAGGCCCGGTGCTTGCCAAAGCGTTTTGAAATAGCCATCCAGAACGGCAGGCCAAGTAGACCGGCAAAGGTGCCAAAGAACATGACAGTCGGCACCAGCATTTGCGGTACGTCCAGCACCGCCGTTACATAAAAAGCGTTCATCGGCATCATCACCGCCAGCCCCAGGCTCGACAGCATGAAAGTAATCACCAGCCATCGGAATGAGCCATTTTTGGCCATGACCTTGAGGCCGTCCATCATCTCCATAGCCGACCCACCCGCATTCGGCGCTTCTTTGACCCGCCAAATTGTGGTGAACACGCACAAGGGCACCAGAATGACAGCCGCATAGGCCGTTACCCGCAGGATGTCTGCAAAGCCGGTGAGCCCCCAGCCCATATCGACAAAGAGCGGCAACCCGAAAATAAACGGAAAGGCAATGGCAATAAGCTGGCCGACCGAGCCCATGCCTGCACGCCAGCCGGCAATACGGGTGCGTTCGTCATAGTTTTTGGAAAGCTCGGCCCCCCAGGCGTAGTAAGGGATCATCAGCATGGTCCAGCCAAGCTGCATGACTATCATCCACCCCACGAGATACCAGAGATCAGCGTCTGGCGACGGCACCAACACCTGATAAAGGCCAAGAACCAGAACAGGCAGCGAAGCCACCATCCAGGGCTTGCGCCTGCCCCAGCGTGTCTTCGTATGGTCCGATAGGTAACCCACTAATGGATCAGTGATCAGGTCAAACACGCGAGCAAAAAGCAGCATATTGGCCATGTCGACAAGGTCGAGACCAAAGTCCTTCGCATAGAACGCATTGAGGTACAGCATCATCGGGATGTTGGCTAACATCACCGGCAGGTCCGAAATCCCATAGGCAATAAGAGTGCGCGGCTTCAAGCGCGTTGCTGAGTCAGTCAACGACAACCTCCGCCCGTGGTGGCTGTTTTTTGCCGCGGATGATATGCGCCAATACTGCTATCGGCGGTGTGTTCCGTAAGGCGCGCCCAAAGCGGCATCCCTTTACTCCCAAAAATTCCCCTGGAAGATAGTGGGCACGGGTTTTCGGATTGGCAAGCCAAAAGCAAACGGAAACGGCGATTCCCGCAATACCTCTCTGAAGATTTCGCATTGCAGCACGCACACGCGTCGTTCATGCTGACTAACCAGTCTTGGGGAAGACCACAGGGGGACCATTCATGATCAAAGTTTTCGGCATGCTGAACAAGCGCAGCGACATCAGCCAACGCCAGTTTCATAAACATTGGAGCGGCCCACACGCCGTGCATGCGTTAACGCTGGTGCCGGTGATGCGCCGCTATGTCCAAAACCACAAAGCCGCCAAGGCCTATCCGGGCTTTGACGCGCCCTGCGATGGCAGCCCGGAAGTATGGCTGCAGGATACAGACGCTGCCCGTGTGCTGAATACCATGCCTGAATATATGAATGGTGCTTATATCGATGAACCAGCCTTTATGCGGGAACGCTCCGCAGGAATCATGGCCAGCGAGTATGTCATCATTGACGGCGACCCGATCGCCGAGAAGGACAAGCTCGTTAAAGTGCTGTTTTTCGTGAAGCGCAACCCGGCATTGACGCACGAGCAGTTCCATGACCAGTGGTTGGCGTTGGATGGACCACTCTTTTCCAAGGGAGAGAATCTAAAGCGCTTTGTGCGGTCACCCACGCTGCCAAGCGCCTATGAAGGGGGCGATGCGCTCTATGACGGCGCGGAAGAATTGTGGTGGGACACAGAAGCCGCTTTCAATAAGGACAAACGCGGGGCCCCAAAAAAGGCCGACCGCGCTAATCTGTTGGATACCAAAGCTACCCACGCCATGTTTGTCGATGAAAACCGGGTCTTCTGGCCCGGTCTGGCGGAAGACGAATAGGCTACATCTTCACCACGACATTGCGGGCTTCCATATCGGCAATGTCTTCATCCGAATAGCCCAGCTCGCGCAGGATTTCCTGGTTGTGCTCGCCCATGCCTGGCGGGTCACGACGGATTGACGCCGGTGTTTCCGAGAACTTGATCGGCTGCTTGGTGGAAATGTATCCCGTTTCCCGGTGATGCGGCCTGCTTTCAAACATATTCACAGCCTGCAAGTGTGGGTCATCCATCAGTTCGTCGATGCGGTTTACATACATCACCGGCACACCGGCTTCTGACAAAAGCTTGTACCATTCATCGGTCGTCTTCTGGGGCGTCATAGCGTGCATGGCCGCATAGATCGTCTGCAGATTGGCGATCAACTGCTCCATGTTGGAGAACATAGGGTCATCCGGCTGGATGTGGGAATCACCAATCTCGAAAATCTTGGCCCAGGCGTTTTCACCGAATGGCATGATATAGATGTAGCCATCGGACGTCTTGTAGGGCCGCCGGTTCGGGTTGGAGACCTTGTGATAGCCGGGAATGCCGCGTTCAGGTTCGTAAATGCGGTTGCCCATATGGTCCATCATCAGAAAGGACACAAAGCTTTCCAGCATGGGGACTTCTACATACTGGCCTTCACCCGTCCGTTCGCGGTGAAACAGGGCGGCCAACAGCGCATAAGCACAGTGCAAGCCAGATGTTTTGTCCGCCACCAGTGTGGGGATCATGGTCGGGTCTTCATCGCCATCGATGTATTCACCCAGCATCATACCGCCACCGGCTGCCTGGATCAGGTCGTCATAGGCGGGCTGGCCTGAATAAGGGCCATCGCTGCCGTAGCCGACAGCATGGACATAGACAATATCTTCCTTGATCGCCTTGACGTCTTCGTACCCGAAACCAAGGCGCTCAATTGCCTCTGTCCGGATATTATGCAGCAGCACATCCGCCTCTTTAATCAGGCCAATCAGGATGTCTTTTGCGCCATCCTGCTTGAGGTCGAGGCACAAAGAGCGCTTGTTCCGATTTGCGCCCAGAAACAAGAACCCCATGCCAGGGGCGGTCATGTCGCCGGACCAGCGTGTGACGTCGGCTGCAGGAGATTCGACACGGATCACATCTGCGCCCAGATCACCCATGATCTGGCCCGCATAGGGACCCAGAAGAACCGTTGAAAGGTCGAGGATTTTGACGCCGTCGAGCGGCCCCGGCTTGGTATCCGTCATACTACTTCCCGCATTGATATTGGATTTGACGTTACTATAGCCAAAAGCGCGGGGGCTTAAAGGCGTGTTTACACGTCTTCTTTCATTTCCAGCCGGCCCGCACTAAGCGCCTCGATGCCGTTGCCTTCAAGCTGGGCCTTGAGACTGGCGTAGAAACCGGCCAGGTAACCTTCGACAGCTGCAATACGCATGCTGTGCGGCACATCGGGAGCTGTCTTGGTGGTTGCCATATAGGTAAGGCGCGACCATCCATCGCCCAAGTCTGTTGCCTTCATGGTGCCCTGAAAGTCCTTCATGCCATATTCCTCGGAATTCAGGAATGTCGCCGTGATCGTCCGCTGGTTTTCGTCGATTGCATCCAGCCGCTGGCTGATCATCAGGCCACCCGGCGGGTATATATTGCGGATCATCCCGATACCGTCGCCGATAAAGTCGAAGCGGGTATTTTTATCCGGCCACCACTCACTGACATTGCGGTAATCCGCAAAGATAGCCGATAGCTCGTCCACAGGCATCCGGACATCCATATACCAATGGACCGGCCTCTGTTCTGGATCAACCAGCTGGAGCATCAGGTTCAATTTCCCGCGTTTCCCGTATCAGCAGGCGTGACTTTACCTTAGCGCCTTTCGAATCGCTACTACGCTGATTGGACGAACGTCCACTAATACCCTGTTCCGATTGATACGCTTGGGGCTATATTGTGGCGGTGATCATGGCCGGTTTTACAGCCAGGGCACTATTGGGGAACTGAATTCGTTGGATCAGAGTGTGAACACTGACGGCAGCCATGTGACGAGGCAACGCCTTGAGCAGACTTTAGAAAAATTGGCCAATGGGCCAACGATTGCCGAGGGCGTCCAGATATTGCGCGACATTGGCAATGTGATTGGCCTGCCGCTTGTTGCTGTGCTGGATGACATTTCAACCACCGTTCCGCTCACAGATGAAGAGGGCAACCGACTGGCAGATTCCTTCGGCTGGCCGACGGAATTTATCGATCAGTGGGTCGAACAGAGCCTGACATTGGTCAGCGCCGTCAGCCATGCCTCCCGGTTCGAACATTTGCCGTTCTATTGGTACTGCAATGGCACATGGTCGGTCGCCATCGACATTGAACCGCTACAGATGAAAACCATGGAGCAGATGGCTGCTCTTGGCATATCTGGCGGCATCACCATGCCCACCCATTTGGCAAAGGGTCGCATTGGTTCAGTCACGTGGCTGAGCTACGATGCCGACATCAACCTGCAGGAAAAACTGGATGCATATCAGTATCCGCTGACACTGGCGGGTCTGCACTTTATGGACGTCATACGCCGCGCACGTGACCCTGAACCCCCGCGTACCGGTTTTATCTACCTGACCAAACGTGAAATCGAATGCCTGACCTGGGCGGCCCAGGGCAAGAGCGACCAGGAAATCGGCAAGATCCTCGACGTATCCCACACAACAGCACGCTTTCATATCGCCAACGCGGCCAAAAAATTGGACGCCGTCACCCGCACACAGGCCGTCGCAAAGGCTGCACAGCTGGGGATTATTGGCCCCATTCTCTAGCGCGCCTTCTGTGCGCGCACTTGGCGGACGACGACCGGCCCGCTAGGATGCTGCACAGGATCGTCACGGGGGAGAGATCATGGACACCATCGACTGGACACTTTTTGCCGCCCTTCTGGGCCTGGCCCTGCTGTTTACGGGGCTGAGTATCTATCGCGCGTATCGTCGGATATTGCCTTACCACCGCGGTGAAGAAGGCCTGCCTGCCAACCCGCCGGACATGTTGATCAACATCTTCATGAACTTCGTGCGCGCTAGCTATGGTTGCATCTTCGCAGGCGCTGCCTTGTTCATTGTTGCTCATTTCTCAGGAGCTGGTCTTGGGGCCGCTGCCGGCCTGTCGCTGGACGTGCCCATCAGCCTGTATTGGGCTGCCGCACTCGGACTTTTGCTCGTGGTGCTGAGCTATAATGTGCTCTACCACAATGTCCGCGTGGCCATCGAATCAGAAACCGGGGCGGATGAAGTCTCCAGCCGCATGACACGTGTTCAAGCCAATTTCACCGAATACGCCCCCACCGGCCTGGGCCTGATGATCGTCATCGAGTGGGCCGGTGCGCCGGATGTCTTTGTGTTCATCGGCGGTGGTCTGTTTGTTTTGGGCCGTATTCTGCACGCTTGGGGCCTGAGCACAGACCCCTTTGCAAGCTTCGGCCGTGTTGTCGGTATCCAAACAACCCTGGGTTCACTCGCCTTTATGGCACTGAGCGCTCTTTACTTCTTCCTGGCTGCGGCCTGATCGATCAAATCGGAGAACACAATGATCGACCTTTACTATTTTCCCACGCCCAATACGTGGAAGGTTTCCATCTTCCTGGAAGAGACGGGTATCGACTACACCGTCAAGACGGTCAACATCTTGCAGGGCGACCAGTTTGAGCCGGAGTTTCTAAAAGTCAGCCCCAACAATCGCGTCCCCGCCATTGTGGACCACAACGTACTGGACGAAGACGGCAACCCGGTGTCCATCATGGAATCCGGTGCCATCCTGATCCATCTGGCGGAAAAAACCGGGCAGTTCTATCCCAAAGACCCGGCCAAGCGAGCCAAAGTACTGGAATGGCTGATGTGGCAAATGGGCGGCATGGGCCCCATGGGCGGCCAAGCCAACCACTTCAACGCCTATTGCCCCGAAGACATTCAATACGCCAAGGACCGATACACCAATGAAGTAGCGCGGCTCTGGGGCCTGTTGGATGACCAGCTAAAGGACAATGACTGGATCGCCAATAATGAATATTCCATTGCCGATATGGCCTGCTGGGGCTGGGTAACACTGTATGAACTGCAGGGACAGGACATCAACGCCACGCCCCACCTGAAGGAATGGTTTGAGCGCATGGGCGAACGCCCAGCCGTCAAACGCGCCTATGAAATTGGCAAGGACATCGCCGCCACGCCGGGCCAGCTGAGCGAGGAAGAGAAACAACTTCTCTATACCCAGACCCGCGACGACGCCACAGATCGCCAGGACTAAACTGCGTTCTGGCTACCAGATCGGTAGCATCAATTCTGTTGGAATGGGGTCGCCTGGCTGGTGCAATGTCAATGTCAGGCCCCATTGCAACTGCCCGCCTGTCAGCTGGATAAGCCCCAGTTCCGCTAGTTGAATCAGTCCAGTTGAAGGTTCCATCCCTGCTGGTACAC
The DNA here is from genome assembly GCA_030836535.1 of Alphaproteobacteria bacterium. Lineage (GTDB taxonomy): Bacteria > Pseudomonadota > Alphaproteobacteria > SMXS01 > SMXS01 > SMXS01. The sequence continues at coordinate 18,548 of JAURPT010000171.1, read as the reverse complement.
CAATCTCGACTGATACAAGCTCAGCAACATTCAACGGCACAGCCCTATCACCGGTCCACGAATCCGGGCGGCAACCACCGGGTGGTGCAAAGAGCAAGGGCTGGCGGGCGTCATCACTATCTCGCGCCATGGAAATTGTCACACCCTCGGGCAAATAGGATGGCGTGTATTGCCATGTCTCAAAGGGCAGCGCTTCGTCTTCACCGTGGCGAATGCTGATACCGATGGGCGATGTGCCCAAATTTCCCCAGGCTGATCGGGCCGCAAATGCCAGTGGTGCAGAGACATCCGAGGCAACTGCCTGCGGGTCATCGACCCACAAAAATTCCAGATAGGCATTGTTGAAGCAGCAGCAAATATTGGTCGTCCCCTGGCCGGGGTGCTGGCGGCGGTAGGACTCTTCCAGCCGCAAAGCAGAAGCCCAGGCCTCTGCCTGGGCTTCATCTTCCACCATGTAAAACAGATGGTCGAGTTCCAGCGGCATCAGCGCTTCTTGAACTTGATCGGTAGTTCTGTCAGCTGGTGCAGGAAGATCGACGGATCATGGGTCAGTTCACCCAGCGGGCGGGCCAGCTGAATGTCTTCCATCCGCTCGATCATGATCTCAAACGTCGATCGCAGTTCCTGACGGGCCAGCATCGCACCCGGGCAGAAATGGGCACCCATGCCAAAGGCAATCTGCGCCCCGGCATTCTGCCGGTCGATAATCAAATCTTCGCCATCGTCGAACTTTTCTTCGTCCCGGTTTGCTGCGCCATAGGCCATGAAGATGATCGACCCCTTCGGCAGTTGCACGTCCCGGATTTCCGTGTCCTGCGTGACCATGCGGAACAGGCCGAGGATCGGTGTCTCGAACCGCAGGGCTTCTTCAACAAAATTGTTCACCAGGCTGGGGTCAGCCCACAACTTGGCCATCTGGTCCGGGTTTTTCATCAGGTTCCACAGGGCATGGGAAATCGCCGACGTCGTTGTCTCATTCCCACCTGTGATCAACTGATGCATCAGGTTCTGCAACTCGTGCATCGACAGGGGGTCTTCCCCTTCGACCTGCGTATTCACCAGCGACGACATAATGTCGTTGCGGGGGTTCTTCCGACGATCTTCAAATACCCGGTAGAAGAATTGCTGTGCTTCAATCTCCGTCCAGGCACACTCAATGATGCGCTTGTCAGTGCACATCAGGCCGCCTGGCTCCAGGAAGGCGTCAGACCATTCCTTCAGCTTGAGATATTGGTCGCTCGGCAGGCCAAGCTGATCGGCAATCACCTTGCAAGGCAAGGGGATGCAATAGTCATGCACAAATTCGCATTCGCCCTGGTCGATCCATTCATCGATCAGGGAATGAACCTGTTCATCTATATAGGGCTTCAGCTCACGCACACGGCGGGCAGTGAATGTCCGGTCAATATATTGCCGCCAGCGATTGTGGGCGGGCGGGTCCGTCCGCTGCAATACCTGGACATGTTCCCACCCATAGGTGCGCAGGATATCCGTATATTGCAGGTCAATTTCTCGGATGCCGCCGCGATCCCCCAACACCATGTTGGAGGAAAAGATATCCGGGTTACGCTTGATGTGCCGGATATCATCATATTTCGTGACATAGAACATGCCTGTCTGCGGTGCCTGGAATACCGGGCATTCGGACCGCATAGCCTTGTAATAGGGGTATGGACACCCCTGAATCTTCTGGTCTAGCGGATTAAAATCCTGGGCGCTTACCGGCCCATCAATGGCAGCATATTCGTTCATGGCACAATCCCCCGTTTGTCTGTGCGACTCACATCCTACCCCTGCAGGCGTAACTTTTGAAGTCTAGGTCGTGGCATCCATGGCGGCGGCTCGGCGCAAGGCTTCTCGGAACGGCTTACGGGCCGTCCAAACCAGCACAACACCAACGACACCGAAGATGATGCACATGGTCATAAGCGAGGCGCTAACGCCGTCTTCGCCCGGGAACACCACATCATTGAAAAAACCGGCAATGGGTGGCCCCAAAGCGTTACCGATAGACCCCGTGATTGTATAGATCGCCGCGACACGCCCGCGAATATCCGGCGGGGTAATTTGCGCCAATGACGCGTGCCCCATACCAAAGGGCATATTCATCAGGAACAGGGCCGGGATGTAGAGGAAGTAAACAACCGTAACATTAGGCACGAACTGGATTAGCACCACTACGGGTACGAAGAGTGCAGACCCGATGAGCGCCGACAGCAACGTGCCGTCCGGCTTGCCGCGCGCTGCCATGCGTTCTGCCAGCCAACCGGCAAAGAATGCCGCACTGCCGCCAAAGAAAATGAAGATCAGCCCATAGATGATAGAGGCTTCTTCTGCGGGCACACCGTGGACGCGTTCAAAGAAGGACGGCGTCCAGAAAACAAAGGCATAACCCAACAAAATAAGGAACATATAGCCCGCATGGTGCGGCAATAAAGCCGCCCAGTTAGCACGATAAAATTCCCAAACCTGAGACCATGTGCCCTTTTTGGCGGCCCCTTCAATCTGGATCGTCTGGGTGCGCTTTGGCTCCTTAACGGTCAGAAACAACAGTAGCACCAGCATGCCCGGCGCCCCGACATAGATAAACGTCAACTGCCAGGAGAAAATCTCACCGATCAGTGGCAGGTCGACTGGCGGCGCATTACGCACCCAGGAAACAACATAGCCACCCACCAAAAAGGCAAGCCCCGTCCCCACAATCGCGCCAATCTGGAAGATGCTGAGCGCCATGGGAATACGTTCGCGCGGGAAAATATCCCCGACCATGGAATAGGTTGCCGGCGTCAGTGTCGCTTCACCAACCCCAACGCCGATGCGCGCAGCAAACAGCGCCCAATAGCCCTTAACAAGTCCGCAGACCATGGTCGCAACCGACCAGAGGAACACGCCAATAGCAATGATGCCCCGGCGGCTTTTGCGGTCTACCGCCCAGGCAATGGGCACGCCCGCTGCGGCATAAAAAATGGCAAAGCCCGCATAGAGAAACCCGGTTTGCGTGTCGGTATAGCCAAGGTCGTCGCGCATGGGCTCAACGACCAAAGCAATGATCTGCCGGTCAATGTAAGAGACCAGCATAGCGATAGACAGCACCACCATGACCCACCAGGCATAGGGCGTTACCTTGCGACTTTGCGCAGCCGATGAAGGTGTTTCAACAGTCGCCATTCCTTATTTCTCACTCACCATTTCCTGTTCCCAGGCGTCGGCACGGTGCATCGACTGAGCATAATAGCGGCGTCCGATCCAAAGGAAGCTGGTGCCGATAATGCCGCAGAACGTGGCCATGGCCATCAACGACTGGCGTACCCCCTGATCACCGGTAAAGACATAGTCGTTCAAAGCACCCCCCACAACCGGGCCAAGGCCCATGCCAAACACGGAGACAATCACGGCATAAATAGCCGCAACCTGCGCACGCATATTGGGCGGCGTGATGACCGGGATCGCCCCATTCGCCAACCCAAAGGGCGAATTCACAAAGAACATGGCGGGCGCATAAAGCACAAAGGCCCAGAACGGGTTCGGCATTAATTGGATGAAGAACACGAAGGGCAGCGTCAACACACCACCCGCCAGGCCGGCCACAATGTAGGCGTCCTTGCGGCCTTTGCGCTCCAGCCACTCGCCAACGAATGCCCATATCAACACACCCATAGCGCCGAAGATCATGAAGATGATGCCAAAGGTTTGTGAGGCGTCACTAGCGTTCATACCGTGGACACGCTCGAAGAAGGTCGGGGTCCAGAAGACAAAAGCGTATCCAACCATCCCAAAGAAAGAAAAGCCGACATGGTGGCAAAGGAATGTCTTCCAATTGGTCCTGTAAAACTGAAGGATCTCGCCTATTGTTGCCTGGTCACCCTTGGACACAGACTTGGGTACGGCGCGACGGATTGGCTCACGCACTGTCGCCATGAGCAGCACAACCAGCAGGCCTGGCGCGCCGACATAAATGAACACCCACTGCCAGTCCCGCAGCTCACCCACCAAAGGCATAGGGCCCGGTGGGCTGGACTGGATAAATTCAAGCACAAAACCAATGATGTAGAAGGCCAGGCCAGAGCCAACCACGGCCCCCACCTGAAAGACACTGAGCGCCCGAGGAATACGATCTCGTGGGAAATAATCACCCACGAGTGAATGCGTGGCTGGCGTCAGAGTAGCCTCACCGACACCGACACCCACGCGGGCCAGGAAGAACTGCCAGAAGTTCTTGGCAATGCCGCACATCACCGTCATGAAGGACCAGGCGAGAATGCCAATGGTCACAATCAACCGCCTACTTTTTCGGTCAGAAAGCCAAGCCAGCGGCACACCAGCCGCCGCATAGAAAAAGGCAAAGCCGCTATAGAGCCACCCGACCTGGGTGTCATTAATACCCAAATCTTCTCGCATCGGCCCCACAACAAGAGCAGGAATTTGCCGATCCACATAGGAGACCAGCATCGCCAAAAACAAAACGGCAATGACCCACCAGGCATAGGCGGGTGACGGGTAGGGTTGGCTCGCCTGTTGCTGATCAGACGGTAACTCTTGTTGTTGTGTTGACACTGTGTTTCCCGGCGCGGATGCGCCCACTGTAAGAGGTTATGGTGAATGCCGGTCAGGCAGCGAGGATCATATCTGCTGCTTTCTCGGCGATCATAATAGTGGGTGCATTCGTATTGCCCCCGATGAGTGTTGGCATGATGGACGCATCGACAACCCGCAGCCCATCCAGCCCGTGTACTTTCAGCTGGGCATCCACGACAGCCATGTCGTCCTGGCCCATTTTGCAGGTGCCCACCGGGTGGTAAATCGTCTCGGCACCGTCACGAATGGCGGCATCCAGTTCAGCATCACTCTGCGCCTCTTCGCCAGGCCACATTTCGGGCCCGCGATAGGCATCGAACGCGGCACTTCGCACCAGTCGCCGGGTGATGCGGACACCCTTGCGGATAACCTCCAGGTCAGCCTCCTGATCCAGATAATTAGGCTGAATAACGGGGGCGGCCGTCGGGTCCGTACTTTCCAGCCCTACATAGCCGCGACTTTGGGGCCGCAACTGGCAGACATGAATCTGGAACGAATGGCCCTGGGGTCGTTCATCGCCCAAGCCATGGGCCGCGTTGGCCAAGTTCATGAAATGCAGCTGAATGTCTGGCACGTCGAGGCTCGGGTCCGTCCGGATAAACGCACCCGCCGGTGTCGGCGGGTTCGCCAAAATACCCTTTTTAGTCAGCTGGTATTGGAAGAAGGCCAGCACTGAATTGTGGAACTTGAGCGTCTTAAACAGGCTGACCGGTTGAGTGCATTCCCATTGCAATACGCAATCCAGATGGTCCTGCAGGTTTTTGCCCACGCCGGGCAGGTGGTGCACAATCTCGACGCCCGCAGCCGCCAATTCATCTTGGTCGCCGATGCCAGACAGCTGCAAGAGCTGCGGCGAGTTGACTGCCCCGCCACACAGGATCACTTCCTTGCGGGCGCTTACGCTTCTGGCCTCACCGCCAGCCCCGCCCTTGAGGTACGACACGCCGGTGGCACGGCCCTCAGAAATATCGACACACGTTGTCAGCGCCTCTGTTTCGACCGAAAGATTTTCCCGGTCCAGCACTGGTGTCAGATAGGCTGCTGCTGCACTCATACGGCGGCCGCCTTTGGTCGTGAAGTCGTAGACAGCAAAACCTTCCTGCTGGGCGCCATTGAAGTCTTCCGTCAGGGCATAACCGTTCTGTTCTGCCGATCCCAGGAAGGCTTCTGGCAGCGGGTGCGGCACCCGATTGCGGGTAACATAAAGTGGACCATCACCGCCGTGATGATCACTCGAGCCATCTTCATGGGTTTCGGATTTCCGGAAATAAGGCAGCACATCGTCATGCGACCAGCCTTCATTGCCCAATTGCCGCCAATGGTCATAGTCCGACGCATGGCCCCGAATATAAACCATGCCATTGATCGAACTGGACCCACCGAGCACTTTGCCGCGTGGCCAGAATAGCTTGCGATTGTTCAAATTGGCCTGTTGCGCCGTCCAGAAGCACCAATTGTCTGTATCGGTTGGCACCAGGTGGCCCAAGCCGGCGGGTATATGAATCCAAGGGTTTTTATCATGCTTACCCGCTTCCAGCAGCAAAACGCTGTTGTTCGGGTCGGCAGACAGACGGTTGGCCAGCACGCAACCGGCAGACCCTGCACCCACGATAATATAGTCAAATTCCGACATGCTTGCTCTACCCGCCCAGCGCCCTATTCAGCGGCATCTGCCAGTATCGCGATATTGCACAAATTATAGAGGTGGTCTCCCCCGCCGCGTTGACCCCGCAGCGGGTTGGCCAACCCGACTTCATGCATGGCGTCATTGGCTGGCTTGAGCCGCGACCAATCAGGCAGGCAGGTGCGGTGCTTGATACGCCACTCATCATTACGGAGTTCATAGGGGTCGAGATAGCGACCCACAGCAATGTTGTCATACAGCACCCCGTCGATGCGATAGTGGCAATATCCGGTCCAATGCACTTCGCCGAATGCCACATCGCCATCCAGATCGATCAAAATATTGGTGTTGTCGTGGTGCGTAGACTCCCAAGCCCCGACGAAACCCATGACCCACGCCACATAATCCGGTGCTGTACCTTTGAAGGCGCCATGGTCGTCGGTGCCATCCGGCCAATAGACGGCGGCCATCAGCTCTGCGTCCATACGGTCGAAGGCACGCGAATAGCGATAGCTCAATTCCATGATCTCCTGCTTATCCAGCAGGTCATCCATCGTGGCCATGATGAAACAGCTCCCAATCTCTTCCCGAGCACAGAGTACGGCAGATTCCGCCTGCCGCAACTGGAAACGGCAGGCGACAATGTTTTTTGCCCCATCCCAAAGAAAAACCGCCGGGCCCCGGAGGGCCCGACGGCTGAAGTGTCGTTTTTACCAGGCGAGCCTAGAAGTCTGCAGCAAGCGAAATACCATACTGGCGGGGCTGCGTCGGCGATGCGAAGGCAAACAGGGTTGCCACTGGCGTGCCGCCCAAGCGCTCGATGTCATTATTGACATTCTTACCCCAGACAGAAATCCGGTAATTGCCATTGGCGGGTTCCCAATTGACGTTCAGGTCAATCGTCGTCAACGGCGACCGGTAGAAGCCAACATCGTTTGGCGTGGTCAACACCATAGAGCTGGTATAGCTCATCCGCGCACCAAAATTCAGCAGGCCGGAATTGCCCAGGTCCAGGTCATAGTTGATACCAAATTGCAGGTCCCACTTTGGTGCACGCACCAGGTCGAGACCGCTATTGTCGGTTGCAACACCATCACCGTTGATATCGGCGATGAAGCCTTTGTACTCGATGTCGAGCCAACCCACGACGCCGAAGATCGTCAGTCCTTCCGCCGGCAACCAGCTGAACTCCAGCTCAACGCCCTTGGACTCAGCGCCCGCTGCGTTGTCCGTGAAAGTTTCCTGTCCGGTCGACGTATTGGCAGCACGAATGACACCACGCTGCAGGTCATGATACTTCGCATAGAAGGCGTTGACATTGATACGCAAGGTGTTGTCGAGCCAGTCACTCTTCATACCAATCTCAAAATTATCGACACTTTCCTGACCATAGGGGCTATTGAACACCGCCAGCGTACCAGCATTGTTCACAAAACCACCGGACTTGTGCGCCCTCTGCCAGAAGGCAAACAGCAACACATCGTCATTCATCTGATAGTCGAGACCAACTCGAGGTGAGAAAGCGTTCCAGTTTTCACTGTTTGGGCCGAATTGGACGCCCGGGTTAAAGTCGGTGAAGTCACCGGGGTTGTCGCCGGAGAACGGTGCACCATTACAAAGGCCCGTACCGCCCAACGCAACAGGGGTCACCCCGTCCGGGCACACAGAGTCATTAATGGCCATGCCCATGACGTTGTATTTCTTTTCATGGGTGTAGCGACCGCCGAGCACCAGGCTCAACTGGTCCGTCATATGATAGTTGATCTGTGCATATAGCGCCCAGCTCTTGCGATCCTGGGAGTTTTCACCATAGGACATCAGCGGGTTGTCACGACCAAATCCGCCGCCACCATAGAGCCCACTATCCGCAAAGATCCAGAGCAACTGACCGACCTTGTATTGATCCTTCAGGAAGAAAGCACCAACGATCAGATCTATCTTATCCGAGAAGTCCGAGATGAACCTCAACTCACCCTGTGTCGCATCGAAGTCCTGAATACGGCTGGAGCTGAACAGTTCACCATTGAAACCATCTGTATCCGTGGTGATGTCTTCTGTCACCTCACGGTGGTTGACCATCAGTTCGAATGTACCAGCGTCTGTTTCATAGCTGGCGTCCAGCGTGATACCCCAGACATTGTGGTTTGTACGATTTGGCGTCAGCTCAAAGCCAACTTCAAACGGGTCGCTGCCATCACCCTCGATGCCAAAGCGCGGGTCACCAAAGGGGTCCTTACAAGGCCAACCCAGCGATGTGTGCAGATCGGGCACGCCGGACGGGCCGGCGCCCAGAGGTGGCGGGAAGCTGTTCGGCTGGTAACACTGCGACCAGTTGGCCGTACCGTCACCTCGGTCGCGCCAGACTTCACCGATGATAGAGACGTCCAGCTTGTCATTCGGTGTGAACCGAATGCTGGGACGGAAATAGACCGACTTTTCGCCGTTCAGGCGCTTGCCTTTCAAGCTATCATCCACTGTTGCAGTCGGTGTACCAGCACCAAACAATCCGCCACCATCTGGCGCCAGGGTGTAGACGAGGCCGTCATTTTTGAAGAAGCCGTTCAGCTTGTGGTAATTAGCGGCGAAACGAATAGCGACTTTATCTTCAACAACCGGGAAGTTGCCTATGACGCCGACATTCATGCGACCGGCATTGCCAAAATCCATTTCCACATGGCCGGTAAATTCATTCATATCCGGCCGATGGGTACGAACGGAAACAGCACCGGCAAAGGCGTTCCGGCCATACAGCGTACCCTGCGGGCCACGCATGACTTCGATCGCCTCAATATCAAACAAGTCCAACAGCGATACCGCATTACGCGAATAATAGGCACCATCAACAAAGACAGCGACCACGGGGTCCGCGAAACTTTCAATCCCCGACGTACCGATACCACGCATCGAGAACGACGCTGCCGCCTGGAACAGGCCTACATGTTCCAACTGCACGTTTGGAATGGAATGGTTGAAGTCTTCCAGCGTCACCGCGAATTCGCGCTCAAGCTTGGTGCCGCTGAAAGCCGTCACAGCAACGGGCACCGTCTGGGCGGACTCAACCCTTTTCTGGGTCTGCACTGTGATGTCTTCAAGCTTGGAGCGGTCGTAGGCTGGCGCATTGTCCTGCGCCATGGCCGGTTGAGCCACCCCCATAATTCCCAAAAAAGCCCCCATGCACAGGGCGGCAATGCCACCCCGCCACGCAGGCAGGTTTATTCTTTTGGACATAATGACTCTCCTCTGTATGTCCCCCAAATTCGCCGCTTCCCAAACGACGACGACTGACGACAATAAAATTGGTCAACCGTGCAATAAATAGTTTAGCGCCTGTGGTCGCAAAAGTCATTGGTGCATTTTCACCCACCAGGAAGCGCAAAAATTCATCAGTAGGCTATAGGATTTGAATAAAGCTACCAGCCATCAGCAGAAGTATTGCGGCAATAATGAAGCGTGGGCTGGCGGGTTGGGCACCCCGGAAATAGGCCGCTATTGCACCCAGTAGAATAGCCAGCCCCGGCCAGAAAACCGTCACAATAATTGTTCGGGTGAGTCCCAACTGCGCAATAGAGGCGAAGAAAAACGAATAGGCCAGCCAAAAACTGACCATGCCGTGCAGTAAAAAGGGCCACAGCCAATTCAACGAAACTGACCGGCTTGGGACCGACCGCAGGGCAATCGGACCAACAAGAACAAGATAGAGTATCGTTGACCAAACAAGTGCCTGATAAGAAAAAGCCTGCGCATTCAACGAGGACAAAGAATATTTTGCAAGAATTTCACCCAGAGACCACGCGAGCGCAAGGCAAAGCCCCAACACCAATGGCAACCAGTGAAATCGCCCCCGGATTGTGCCGATGATAAGCACCCCCAACCCGGTGAAAATCAGCGAACCAGCCACAAGTGACTGAAGACCAAAGCTCTCGTCAAATAGCAGAACACCGACGCCCACTGTGATGACCGGTTTTACATTTGCAAACTGGGCGGCAAGCTCCGTCCGGGTACCATAAGCATGACCACAGAGGTAACAGAGGCCAGTACCAAGGATAAAGGTAAACACCCCCGAAAGAACAGCAGCGCCATCAACGGAAGACGGCTGCAGCATAGCAACCCCATTTGCCGCCACCATGGCGATCGTTCCTGCTGCAAGGGACGACATTAGCCCAATACCAATGCAGGCAACGCGATGCTCTTGAGGAAGACGACGCAGCCCGACATTCACGACCGGGGCTGAAACTGCCCATAGAAAGGCGGCGGCCAATGGGAGCAGATAGCCCTCCATCAAAGTAAATCAACAATCATGACAATCAGGGGCGCCACGATCAGTAATCCGCGCAAGCCCTGCAGAAGAATATGCGAAACTCGCTGTAGCCCCTCCCTGCTTGGCAGGATGAATTCTGGAAACCAGTAGCGATAGCCAACGGCTAGAAACAACCCCAGGCCATAGGCGGCCAGACCAGCGCTATGATAAGAAACCAGCGTGCACACGCTCATTACCAAACAAAGCATACCGATATATTTTGGATTAGATGTGTAGCCATAGAAGTAGTTGGTCATATCCACCTGGCGTCCGACGGCAAACTTGTTCAGCAGTCTATCCAATACATCCATCGTCACCACAAAGAGCACAAAGGCCGTGAGCGACAGGAAGCCGGACAGCATCAGAACTGTGGAGGCCCAATCGAAACTGAAGTTTTCCATGTAGAGGCCATTACTTTTCAGAAAGATGTATTTGTCACTCGTCACCGAAAAAACAACGGCCGCAGCGGCAATCATCAAAGCTGATACTGTGATGGAGGTTTTTGCCTTTTCCCGCACAACTTCGTTCTGTTCTTCCGCTACCGCTTCTTTCAAACTGCCCCTGTTGCGCCCGACTGCGTGTTACAGCTACCGATCGCAAGAGCCGTCGCAGCGATTGGTACCGGTCCGGAAAAACAAAATAGCCCCCCCAGAGCAAAACAAAAAAGGTGCCGTAATGCACAAAGAGAACCTGCGACAGGTTCTGCCTACCCAGTGGCTCCAGCCCCAGAAAGTCCGGTACAAAGGTGACGCTGCCCCAGACAAGCACAGCAGAAATCAGGAAAAACCAAAATGCAGGAGGCGCGCCGGTTTTGCCTGCAGCAGCAATTGCACCTCTTCCTGCAATGCCGTTTCATTTGGAACTGTGTCATTCATCAGGTGCTTCCCTTTCCCCGGCCCATTGGCCACCACCGACAACCCCAAGTCTTTGAAAGTGATAGCTATTAATGCAGGTTTGGTGACGAATAGCCACTCTTCTCACAGGGAATTCAATGTTGGCCCACTGTTTCTGGAGCAGGCTTTCTCATCTTTCATTTTCTTTGCGCTGCAGAGCAGCAATAGCTAGGCTGGCGCGTGCAACAACTTTTGCCGAAACGAGGGGGGGGAACATTCGCCATGGGAAAAGCAACCGTAGATAATGTACAGGAATTCATCGACCGTCAGGCGATCCAACAAGTCATGATGCGCTATTGCCACGGCGTTGATCGTTGTGATTTGGAGGTACTGCAAGGTTCGTTCTGGGAAGACGGTGCCTGCGACTATGGCAGTGGGGAATTGAACGCCATGGAATGGGCCGTCGGCACCCATGCGGGCATTTCCGCCATGGTGCGCACATTCCATTCCATTTCCAATAATTGGATTGAAATTGATGGCGACACCGCCACTTCAGAAACCTATTGCACCGCCTACCATGTCATCCAGGGGGAAGATGGGGCCCTGACGGATATGATTGTTGGTGGCCGCTATCTTGATCACCACGAAAAACGCGACGGCGAATGGCGCATCAAGCACCGCCTTTATGTGATGGACTGGAACCAGAACGTCCCCAACACCGACCAGCGCTCTGATGGCCTGCTCGGCGGCTTGAACACCGGCGGGCGCATGCCAGACGACCAGTTCTATTTCTTCCGCAAGTAACAGTCAGAGAACGGAGCAAAACATGCCAGACGTTTCACCAGGAATGACCCTGCTCGTGACCGGGCTGGGCTGTCTTTGGATGGGTTGGCTGATTTTGGCCAATGTGCCATTGCCCCGCCAGCTGCGGCGGGGCCCGGTCCCTCGGGCTGAAAAAGGTACGCCCGAAGCCTTTGGCCTGTTCTGGCTCGATCAATATGCGTGGTTTGGCATTACGCTTTCAGCCACCGGCATTATTCTGCCTGCGCTCGTCTTCCTCAAACTCGTCTAGGGAATAATAATGGAATTCGATTTTGGCGCTCTGCGGCGGATGGACCGCTCAAAGCTGATCATCTCCACCATTGTGCCGCGGCCCATCGGGTTGGTGACCAGCATCAGCGACGATGGCGTTGTCAACGCAGCGCCCTATAGCTTTTTCAATGGTATGAGCTCGGAACCACCGCTCGTCGTGCTGGGGTTGGAACGCTATGGCCATGCCATGAACAAAGACACGGGCGATAATATCGTTGCCAATGGGGAGTTCGTTGTGAACCTGGTCAGCGAACAGATGGCTGATGCCATGAACATCACCGCCATTACCTTCCCGCCCGAAGTGGACGAACTGGCCAAGGCCGGCCTCACCGCTATGGACAGCAAGCGCATCAAACCGCCTTATATTGCTGAATCCCCTGTTGCCTTTGAATGTGTCGCTACTGAGATTCTCGACGTTGGCGAGCAAAACCAGATTGTCGTTGGCGAAGTGCTGCATATGCATATCGACGACAAATATGTCGATACCGAGAAAATGTATATCGACACACCCGCCCTGAATCTGATTGGTCGCATGCATGGCGGCGGCTGGTATGCCCGAACAACAGACCTGTTTGAGTTGAACCGCATTCCTCTGGAAGACTGGGACGCGCAAGAAACTGCGCCTGAAAAAGGAGACGCCGCATGACCGGGATCGATCTGCCTATCACTGCCCTTTACGCAGGGCTTTTGGCCCTGATGTCTGTCTTCGTGGCCAATCGTGTGCTGTGGGCACGCTTGCGCGGCGACAAGGTGCCGGAATGGAAAGAACAGACCAATCTGCGCATTCAGGGCAACTTCAACGAAAACGTGCCACTGGCACTGGTCCTGTTATTGGCACTGGAAGTTGGGGGTCTGCCAGGCACCTGGGTGCACTGGTTCGGCGGAAGCTTGTTCCTATTCCGTGTTTTGCACGCCATTGGCATGAGCCGGGACCCCGGCGCCACCTATGAGAGGCTGATCGGCGCACAGGGCACCTTTGTGCTCATGTCCATCATGGGCATGACGGGCGTTATGATGTTTGTGCTGCCTCGACTTGGCTAGTAGCCGGCTCTGACTTTTTGCGGCCGTCTACCAGCATCAGCACGGCAGGCAACAGCAGAAAGTCAACCACCAGTGCCACGGCAATGATGATCGCGACAAATTGCCCCAGATAGGCGTTAGTCAGGAAGTCCGACAGCGACAGCACCGAGAAACCGGCTATCAGCACGAAGGCTGAGATCCACAAGGCAGACCCAACCGTCTGGAACGCATAGCGAATACCATCAGCTGCATCGTAGCCACGTTCCCGCCGTGCCCGCAGATATTTACTGAGGAAGTGCACGGTAAAGTCTACAATCAGCCCCAACGACACCGCCGTTACCATGGCTGCATATTGGCCGACTTCGCCTTTCAAAAGCGCCCACACCCCAAAGGCAATCATGGGCGGCAGGAAGTTCGGTAACAGGCTGACAATCCCCATCTTGAAGCTGCGCAGGGCCGCTACAAGACACAATGAGATCAGGAAGATGGCGATACCTGTACCGACGGTCATGGCCACCATGTTCCGCTCTGTCAGATAGGCAAACATGATGGTGATGCCGCTGCCGGTCGCCTGCATTTCCGGCGGGTAGTTGTCGCGCAGCCAGTCTTCGGCACGCGTTTTCAGCGCCTTCATTTCATTGGAGGAAATATTGTCCATGGTAACCTGAACGCGGGTGGCAGACTTCGGCACATTGATCTGATTATTCAGGTCCAACCCATAGGGCAGAGACATCTCATAAAGCAGCAGATATTGCGCGGCCAGGTCACGCTCTTCGGGCACCCTGTACATGGCCGGGTCATCGCCATTCATATTTTTGTTCAGGCGCTTCATGGTGTCTGCCAGGTCCGTGACGTGGACGACCTCCGGCTGTTTTTCCAGCCAATTGGCAAACCGGTCCAGCCGCGCCAGATATTCAGGGTTTGCAATGCCACCCTCTTCGCCTGACTCCAGCGAAAACGCGATGTCATAAATCCCCGGCAGATGTTCCGTGATGAAATCTGAATCCTGTCGGAACTCGATATTCGTACTGAGGAACTCGACGAATTTATCATTCACCTCAATGGTCGGGATAAGCGCAATCGCCGCACCCGTCGCCACCACAATGCCGGCCATGGTCGCCTTTGGTCGGGCGATCACCCCTTCCATCAGACGATACATCGTCGCCTCTTCCAGCTTGCTCTCCTTGCGCGACCCAATGGGCAGCACCGCCATGAGCGCCGGCAGCAGCGTCAGCGAATAAACCAGTGCCATCACCGCGCCCAGGGCGGCCATATTGCCCAGGTCCCAGAAAGGCGGGGCATCGGAAAAATTGAGACTGAGGAAACCAATAGCCGTTGTCAGACTTGTCAGCATGACAGGGGCTACATTGATGCGGATGCTCTCGACAATTGCTTCATGCCGCGTTTTGCCGCGGCCAATTTCCTTCACCATGGTGACCAATAGATGGATCGAATCTGCAATCGCCACTGTTAGGATAATCGTCGGCACTTGGCCGGAAACGGGCGACATCTCAATCCGGAAGAAATAGAACATCGCCCCCATAGCCGCGCCCACCGACATCAGCACAACAATGATCGCCGCAATCGACCCGGCAAAAGACCGCAAGAAGAACAGCATCACCAGCGCGAGGAAGACAAACATGGCCGGAAACAAGGTGGCCATATCATTCTGGGTAACGTCAAAAAACGTGTTCGCCATCATAACGTGACCGGCGACGGCCAATTTGAGGTCCGGGTTGGCTTGGCGGAAGGAAGAGACAATCTCGCCAACACTCTCCGCCGTCATTCGTTGCAAATTTTCGCCGCTGTCGTGGGGCATCTGCAATGTCGCCACAATGGCAACCGTCGCCCCGTCAGCAGACACCATACGCCCGGCAATACTGGGCTCATTCATCGCCACTGACTGCACATAGGCAACGCGTTCTGGGGTCAAGTCTGCGGGATCGTCGACCAGGCTTTCAACATACAGATCGTCGCCATCGGCCGTGGTGTGCTGGTAGCTCGTTAGCGAATCCACCCGCAGCGCATAGGGAATTTGCCAGGATTCGTCCGTCAGCTCATAGAGCGCTGACAGTCGGTCTTCGGTGAACATGGACGACCCGTCATAGGGCCGCACCACAAACATGACCGTATCCGCCGCCACATAGGTTCTCTCCAACAGGTCATGCGCCCGCAGGTCTGGATTTTCCTCTGAGAAGAAGTTTCGATAGTCACCCGTGAAAGCAATATATTGAAAACCCATGGTGGCCCATATGCCCAGTCCAAGGGTCAGGACAATCACCAGCCAACGCCAACGGATTACCCAGTGCGCGTAGCGCACCGCCAAATCATTCATATCAAAGACCCCCAAGACTAAAATATGGTGACCACTTTACCCCGAGGAACATTTCTGGCAAGCCCCTAAGATGACCGGGACGACCCGGTCGGCAGGCTGATGTTCCTCCCCAGAAACACCAACCTGCAAAGCGTGTCAGCGCCTAACGGCCCTTCCAGTTCGGCTTGCGCTTTTCTGAGAAGGCAAGTGGGCCTTCTACAAAGTCTTCTGAATTGCGCATGGCTTCCGTGCCCGGATAAACCGCCTTGATAGCTGCCTCCAAACTATCTTCGCTGAAGCCGGCATAGGCAGCTTCTTTCGTGGCACGGATCGACAGGGGCGAGCATTCAAGGATCATGGCCGCCCATTTCTTGGCGGTATCCATAAGGTCAGCCTGCGGCACCACTTCATTAACGAAGCCCAGCGCCAAGCCTTCTTCTGCCGGTACGTGACGACCGGTCAGCATCATGCCCATGGCCTGCTTGAGCGGAATAGATCGAGGCAGGCGGTGGACACCACCTGCGCCAGCCAGCAAACCCACTTTCGGCTCCGGCAGAGCAAACCGTGCATTGTCGGACGCAATGATCAGGTCACAGGCAAGGGCAATCTCAAACCCACCACCCATGGCAACGCCATTTACGGCCGCAATCACCGGCTTGTTCAGGTCGAAACGGGACGTCAGGCCGCCAAAGCCCTTTTCTGGCCGCTCCATCTTGCCACCTTCAGCCTGGAAGCGCAGGTCATTACCGGCTGAGAATGCGCGATCACCGGCGCCGGTCACAATCGCGACCCAGAGGTCGTCATCGGCAGCAAATTCATCGAACGCAGCCTGCATTTCAAAATTACAGGGCGGATGACAGGCATTCATACGTTCTGGCCGGTTGATGGTGATGATGAACAGGTTGTCTTCCCGTTCCGTTGTAATGAATTCGTAGTCGCTCATGACATCCTCTCACGACGCGCAGCCAGCCCTTGGGGTGGCGTTGCGGTTCCCTTTACAGTGCTGCCATATTTTTCTTGTTCGGACCCATGGTTCCGACCATGCTGGCACCACCAAACACTAACAAAGGATTAAGCATATGAGCGAGCGCAAGGTCAAACTGGATATTCAGGATGGTGTCGCTGTCATTACCCTGAATGACCCGTCAGCCCTGAATGCTGTGAGCCCTCCCATGCTGGAAGCACTGGCAGATGCACTGACCGACATTGAGGCCCCGGACAGCGGTGTCCGCTGTGTGATCATGACCGGCGAAGGGCGCGGTTTCAGCGCCGGCGCCAATTTGCAGGGCCGCGGCGAACAGGACCCCAACCCCAATGCCCGCCCGGATTCGGGCTCGCTGCTGGAGCAAATGTACCACCCCATCATGCGGCGCATCCGCAATTTGGAGATGCCCTTCCTGACAGCTGTCAACGGCCCGGCTGCCGGTGTTGGTATGAGCTTTGCCATGATGGGCGACCTGATCCTGGCTGGCGAATCTGCCTATTTCATGCAGGCCTTCCGCCGTATCGGCCTGGTACCCGATGGCGGCGCGACTTACCTGCTGCCGCGCCTGGTCGGCTTTGCCCGCGCCCGCGAACTGTCATTGCTGGGCGAAAAACTGCCCGCCAAGACAGCCATGGAATGGGGCCTCGTGAACCGTGTTTACCCGGATGACCAGTTGATGGATGAAGCCATGGCCATGGCCAAAGACCTGGCCACGGGCCCAACCGTGGCGCTGGGCAAAATCCGTATGCTCTATAACCAGAGCGCGCTGAATTCCTATGAAGAGCAGCTCGACCTAGAACGCCAGACCCAGAAAATTGCTGGGCGGACCGACGATTTTGGTGAAGGCGTGAAGGCATTCCTGGAAAAACGGCCTGCCGAGTTCAAAGGCAAATAAGCCTTAAGTGCACAGGATATTTGTAAGATCGCCCCGGATGTGTAAGAGTTCCAAGCTCGCTCTCGCGAGAGGCGATTGGGATTGAGCAAGTCTGAAGGAGACGAGGGATGAAAGATCTGCTGAAAGTACTGGTACCGTCAGCAATTCTGGTTATGGGCCTGAGCGCTTGTGGCCAGGACGGTGGCGAAGCTGCCGCACCGGCTGAAGCACCTGCCGCCGCTGAAGAAGCAGCTGGCGATTGGAGCGACGCAGCCAGCGACGCCATGGATGATGCGGCCGAATCAATGGGCGAAGCCATGGATGACGCTGCTGAAGCCGCTGGCGACGCGATGGACGATGCTGCTGATGCCATGGGTGAAGCCATGGACGACGCTGGCGACGCCATGGATGATGCTGCTGACGCAGCAGCCGACGCCATGGGCGACATGTAAGCAACTTTTGCTTCATAAGAATTAAGACGGGGCTTTCGGGCCCCGTTTTTTTTGGTCTAAGCTGCGCCAGCATGATTCAGCGTTGGGTGAAGGAATAAGCAATGAAGTTCGGTCTCGTCCCCATCAATATCGGCATGAACCAGGGCAGCCATATGATTGGCCTGACCCAGGCAGCGGAAGCCGCCGGCGTTGAGAGCGTCTGGACGTTTGAACACGCCATTGTACCGGTCGAATACGCCTCCAAATACCCCTACAACGAAAGCGGCAAGATGGGAGCCGAGCCGGAGACCATCATGGTTGACCCGCTGATTGCGCTGACCGCCATTGCCGCGGCAACAAAAACACTGCGCCTGGGCACCGGGGTAAACATTCTTTCGCAGGTCAACCCGTTGATGATGGCCAAACAGGCCGGCGGCCTTGCAGGTATAGAAAGCGAACTGGGCGTCGGCACATCTGCCTATATCTACCTGCCATTGGTTGAC
>JAURPT010000009.1 GCA_030836535.1 Alphaproteobacteria bacterium | reverse complement strand
GCCAGGGTACGTTGACGGGTCTGGCCCAGTTGGTCGCAGAAGAACTGCAATGCGATTGGTCCAAGGTCACCACCGAATATCCCACACCGGGCCAGAATCTGGCGCGAGAACGGGTCTGGGGCAGCATGTCCACCGGCGGCAGCCAGGGTATCCGCACCAGCCATGACTATGTCCGCAAGGGCGGTGCTGCGGCTCGGATCATGCTGATTGAGGCGGCCGCTAACGCATGGGGCGTGCCCGTCGACGAATGTTCTGCCGAGAAGAGCATCATTACTCACGAGCCATCTGGTAAAAAGACAACCTATGGCGCTGTGGCTGAAGCAGCCGGCAAATTGGCCCAGCCAATGGACGTGCCCCTTAAGGACCCGGCTGACTGGACCATTGCGGGCCAGCCATTGCCGCGCCTGGACACGGCAGACAAGCTGACGGGCAAGCAGCTTTACGGCTCTGATATGCAGCTCGACGGCATGTTGAATGCTTCCATCCGGGCCTGCCCTATCCGTAACGGCAAGCTCAAGAGCTTTGATGCGGCTGCTGTGCTGTCCATGCCGGGTGTGCGTAACGTTGTTAAGGTTGACGATGTTTCTGTGGCCGTGGTTGCTGACACCTGGTGGCAGGCCAACTCAGCGCTGGACGCCTTGCCAATCGAATGGGAAGGGGGCGACCTCTACAACAGTGCCGACTTTGAGGCTGAGCTGGCAGATGGCGAAACAGCTGAGCAAGCCTTTGTGGGCAATTCAGGTGGTGATGTTGCGGCTGCTCTCGCTTCGGCTGACAAAGTAGTTGAAGCCAATTACCGCATGCCGCATCAGAACCATGCCTGCATGGAGCCCATGAACGCGACAGCGATCTGGACCGAGGAAAGCTGTGAAGTCTGGTGTCCTACCCAGAATGGTGAAGCAGCACTTGCGGCCGCATCTGAGGCTGCAGGTCTGCCGATTGGCCAATGTGATATTCACAAAGTGTTGCTGGGCGGTGGCTTTGGCCGTCGCGGCGGCGGTGACTATGTCTCGCAGGTGATCAATATCGCCAAGCGGATGCCCGGCACGCCGGTCAAGCTGTTGTGGACCCGTGAAGAAGACATGCGCCAGGGTTTCTTCCACCCCACCACCCGTGGTCGCATTCAGGGTGGTCTGGATGCCGAGGGTAACCTGACGGGCATTCACATGCGCATCTCTGGTCAGTCAATTCTGGCAGCCCTGATCCCTCAGGCGCTGCAGGACGGTATGGACTTTGCCACTTTCCAGGGCGTGCTGCCCAAGGGTGGTGACGCTCGGCTGGAAGACCATGCACTGGAATATACGTTCGACAATCACCTGTTCGACCACGCCATGCGCAACCCGCCGGTTCGCCCTGGTTTCTGGCGTGGGGTGAACGCCAACCAGAACGCCATTTACCTTGAATGTGCGATGGATGAATTCGCAGTGGCTGCTGGCCGTGACCCGCTGGAATTCCGCTTGGCACATCTGAAAGACAGCCCCAAAATGCAGGCGGTCTTGAAAGCCGTGGCAGAGAAGTCCGGTTGGGGGAATGATGACGGCAGGTCTCGTGGGCTGGCCGTATTCCATTCCTTTGGCAGTTACACTGCCGCCTGTGCGGAAGTAACGGTGAGCGATGATGGCGTATTGAAAATGCACCGGATTGTTGCCGCGACCGATCCTGGTATGGCGGTAAATCCGCAGCAAATTCAGGCACAGGTTGAAGGGTCGTTTGTTTACGGTCTTTCCGCCATGTTGTTTGGCGAGAATTCCTTTGCGGAAGGGATGGTGCAGGAAGAAAACTTTGACACCTTCCCATCCATGCGGATTGCTGACATGCCCGAGGTTGAAACGATTGTGATGCCCTCCGGCGGTTTCTGGGGCGGCGTTGGCGAGCCCACGATTGCTGTGGCAGCGCCTGCCGTGTTGAACGCGATTTATGCAGCCACCGGCAACCGCGTTCGTCATCTGCCGATCAAGGACCAGAACCTGAGAGACGTGTGATCCCGATTACCCGATCTGCTGTTTTGACTGTTTTGCTGTTGGCACTGGGTGCCTGCGGCGAAACAGTGACGGACAATCGGCAATCCGGGCGGGATCAGTTATCAACGGATCGGGCTGCTACGTTGGCGGCGGCCTGTTCTGGTTGCCATGCGCCCGGCGGCACGGCCATTACCGATCTGGGTCAGTTCAGTACAGAGGAAACCAAAGCATCACTTCGCCGCTATCGGTCCGAGGCTGATGGCACGACGGTGATGCACCGCCTTGCCCGTGGTTATTCGGATGCGGACATTGTCATGATTGCTGACTATCTCAGCCAGGATGGGTCGCGCTGATATGGTTTCAACCCCGACACGCAGGACAGTTATTGGCGGCATGGTAGGGCTTGCCGGCCTATCTGCACTGCCGAGTTTTGCCGTCAGCCAAGCCGCTCATGTTGTTGTTGTGGGGGGCGGCTTTGGAGGTGCGACAGCGGCGCGTTTCCTGAAACGGGTGGCTCCGTTGCTGCGGGTGACATTGGTTGAGCCGAACACGACCTATATTTCCTGTCCGATGAGTAATCTGGTTATCAGCGGGGGGCGTGACATCGCACGCCAGCAATTTGGCTATGAAGCCCTGCGCTGTGAAGGCATCACCGTGATCCATGACCTGGCGGACGACATTGATGTGGCGGGGCGAACAGTGACACTCGCCAGCGGCAAAGTGTTGACCTATGACCGGCTGATCCTGTCGCCGGGTATTGATATGCGTTGGAATGCGCTACCGGGCTATGACGCGGCAGCAGCTGAAATCATGCCGCATGCCTGGAAGGCCGGTCTGCAAACCATGCTGCTGCGACAACAGCTGGAAGCCATGGAAGATGGTGGGTTGGTCGTCATGGCTGTGCCGGATTCGCCCTATCGATGTCCACCCGGCCCCTATGAGCGGGCCAGCCTGATTGCGTACTACCTGCAGCAGCACAAGCCCGCATCAAAGCTGTTGATCCTTGATGCGAAGGACCAATTCTCCAAACAGCCGCTATTTCAGGCCGAATGGGCGGCGCGTTACAGCGATGTATTGGAGTGGCGGGGTGCCACAGATGACGGCCGTGTCAGCCGTGTTGACCCGGCTACTATGACGCTGGAGACGGATTTCGACAGTATCAGTGCAGATGTCGCCAATGTCATTCCACCCCAGAAGGCCGGGCAAATCGCGCAGCGGGCGGGCGTGGCAGATGCAACGGGATGGTGCCCGATTGATGCTGTTTCATTCGAGTCACCCTTGCAGCCGGGTATCCATGTGATTGGTGACGCTACCATTGCCGCGCCCATGCCCAAGTCTGCCTTCTCCGCCAATTTGCAGGCCAAAATATGTGCGATTCAGGTAGTGCGCCTATTGGCAGGCGAGGCGCCGGAGCCAACGGTGCTGGTAAATACGTGTTATTCCTATGTTTCACCCGAGGCCGCCATCTCCATTGTTGGGGCCTACAGCAATGAAGGCGGGGCGTTTGCCAATATGCCGGGCGCCGGGGGTATAAGCCCGCTTGAGGCTTCGGGCGGTGACCGGGAGCGTGAGGCAGCGCAGGCTGCTGACTGGTTCAGCGCCATTACGTCAGAGACATTCCTATGAAGCTGATTGCGGTGTTTATGATGCTGTCATTGGCTGCCTGCTCAGACGGTCCGGTAAGTTTGGTCAATGAGGGTGATATTGTCGGCGATGCGGTTCCCGCTCCATTGACAGATAGCGTTGCTAGCATTGAGGAAGGCCGGGGTATTTTTGTCGAGCGTGACCGGGGTCATTGCATCCTATGCCATCAGGTTGACGGGTTGGACGCGCCCTTCCAAGGCAATGTGGGGCCTGATCTAACGGGACTTGGAGCGCGATTGACGCCGGGGCAGATCAGGCTACGAATTGTCGATGCGTCCCGGCTCAATGTAGATACGGTGATGCCGCCTTACTACAGGGTGCACGGCATGAACCAGGTTGCCAAGGAACAGGCGGGCAAGCCCGTATTAACAGCACTGGAAATTGAGCACCTCGTTGCTTATCTCAGGTCTCTTGAAGGTTGATGTGATGAAGCCAGAACAGCCATCAACAGATATTGACCGCCGTGCCTTTCTTGTTGGGGGCATGGGGCTTGCGGTTGCCTCTTTCTTGCCGCTCAGCACAAAGGCTGCGCCCGCAGATATGCAGGCAGCGGTGAAGGAGCTGTTTGGCGACAGGCCACTGCAGGAGGGTGGCGTCACCATCACCATCCCACCCATTGCGGAGAACGGCTATTCGGTGCCGCTGACGATTGATGTCGACAGTCCGATGACGCCGGAAGACTACGTTAAGAAAATTGCTGTGTTCTCGCCTCGAAACCCGATCCCCAATCTCGTTCAGTTCACCCTGGGACCACGGACAGGTTTGGCGCGCGTATCCACCCGCATCCGGCTTGCTGGCACGCAGAAAATCCTGGTTGTAGCAGAAATGAGTGACGGCACCCTGAAATCAGCGGCGGCAGAGACCATGGTCACCGTTGCAGCCTGTATTATCGGTTAGGGGCAGGATCATGGCAGCTATTCGCATTTCCGCAATGAAGACGGCCAAGGCCGGTGAAATTATCGAGCTGAAGGCATTAATCCGCCACAAAATGGAAACCGGCTTTCGTCGTGGGTCGCGGGGTGAGGCGATCCCGCGTGATATCATCACCCACTTTGTTTGCCTCTATAATGGCGAGGCGGTGTTCGAGGCAGACTTCTTCCCTTCTGTGGCGGCCAACCCTTTCCTGATTTTCTATACACGGGCGACGGAAAGCGGCACGCTGGAATTTCGTTGGACAGACCAGCACGGCACAGTTTCATCACAAACGGCCAACATCTCTGTGGAATCATGAGGCATTTTCGCTGGCCCTTAATCGGTTTGCTGTTGGGTGCGTTAAGCGCCTGCGGTGAGGAACCTGCTTCAGATAGTGTCAGAGAGACGGGGTTGGCGCCTGATACGATTGTTTCTGGCTATGCGTTCCTGACCCCGGAAACACAGAGCGAACAAGATGATGATTTCCTGAACCCCGCCAATCTGTGGGTGGATGAAGGGGGAAAGTTGTTCTTAAGCGAGACAGGTGTCAGCGCAGCTTGTGCGTCCTGCCACGGGGAAGGGGACATGCGTCTGGACGGGGCGGCAACACGGTACCCGACGATTGATCATGCAAGTGGTGAATTGGTGAACCTGGAAGGGCGCATCAATTTGTGCCGCACCCGACATCAGCAGGCTGACCCCTTGGAGTATGAAAGTGAACCGTTGCTGTCGCTGACCACTTACGTGGCCAGCCTGTCGCGGGGGCAGGCCATAAGCACGGCGCTATCCACAGACGAACAAGTTTTCTATGAGGTTGGTAAAACCTACTTCAACACGCGGCGCGGGCAGTTCAATCTGTCTTGCCGTGAATGCCACGACCTTAATTGGGGCAAGCAGCTGCGGGGCGACACGATCAGCCAAGGGCACAGCAACGGCTTCCCCGCCTATCGGTTGGAATGGCAGACCTTGGGGTCGCTGCACCGGCGGTTCCGCGACTGCGACGCAGGCATTCGTGCCGAACCAAGGACGTATGGTTCGGCAGATTATCTGGCGTTGGAGCTATACCTGCGCGTACGGGCACAGGGCTTGCCGATGGAGACCCCTGCCATTCGGCGATAGGTTTTAGCCCAGCAGATGCCGGTTGTCGGCCAGCGCCTTCAAGGTGGTGTGGTGGTCGCTGACAAGGCGTAGCACTACATGGTCAGCGCCTGCGTCCACATAGCCTTTGATAAAGGCCATGACTTCTTCAATTGATCCGCCAAAGCAGGCCATCACCTTCCGCAAGATTTCGGGCGGGGCGCCATAATAATCTGTCATATAGGCGTTGATCGCAGCGTCAGCAGCTTCGCTATCCTCGTCCAGGCAAATGGTCAGATAGATCGCAGTGGTGGATTGCCTGGTGCCATCTTCCGCCAGGCATTCGTTGTAATAGTCGTGCCGTTTGCCAAAAGTTTCGGCGTCTGGCCCAATGGGGAACCACCCGTCAAAATGCTTGGCGGCACGCGCAATGCCAGGCTTGACGCCGGCTGCCAGCCACAGGGGCGGGCCGCCAGCCTGCACCGGCTCGGGTGCCAGCCCGGCGCTGGCGTTTACTGTCCAGCGGCCATTCCACTCAACAGGTTCACCGCGCCAGAGTGTCCGCATCAAATCAACCTGTTCCATCAGGGTGCCGACACGTTTTTCAAAGGGAACACCCATGGCTTCAAATTCTGCACGGAAGCCTGGATTATCCGCGCCAATACCTACGCCGACAATCAGCCGCCCGTCGCTAAGCTGGTCTACGGTTGCCAGCTGCTGCGCCAGCAGCACTGGGTTCCGCATCATGGGCACCAAGACCGCCGTGCCAATCTTTACATCGGGCACTGCCGTGGCCACGCCTGCGAGCATGGTGATGGGGTCATGTCTGGGGCGCGCGAGGACCGAGTCACCAACCCATAGGGAGTCGAAGCCCAGGCCCGCGGCGGTTTGTGCAAGGGCCAAAATGTCGCCTGTGCCATGTTCGCCGCGCATGACGTTTTCGCGAGTAGGTAAAAGATATCCGAGTTGTGCTGTCATGAACCTTCGTCCGAAGATGGGGAGTGTGCTGTTGCTTCTTCATACGATAGTAGAGGCCGGTGGGGCCATAATTCATTCCGTATGGAATGTGCGGAGCTTTCATTCAGAGGTACAAATTCTATAGTGTTGCAGGATGTAAACGTGCCGATAGTTCTCGCACCGAGCTGCAGAGTGCTGTTCAACGAAGTTCAGAGCAGCATGCAATAGAGGAAGAATTGACGACTGCTAAAGCCAGAAGAGAAGCCAATATTCTTGCAACCGCGCGGCTGCTCATTGCCGATAAAGGATATGATGGCGTGACGATGCGGCTACTCGCCGAGAAAAGCGGTGTTGCGCTTAAGACCTTGTATCGGAAGTTCGACAGCAAAGAGCATTTGCTTTCGGTGGCTGTAGAAGATCTGTATCAGTCAGTTTACATGGAAATTGCAGAAAACTCTGGCGGTCAGGGTCTTGATGCTCTGTTTTTAATTGTTGACGCAGTGGCGGCAGCAACCGTGAAATTTGAAAACTATTCCAGGCATGTGGTGTTGCTTACGTTAAGACAGCCACGCAAATCAAAGATCAGGGAAATCAGGCAGTCGGCCTATAGCCAGGCCTTGCAGGAAATAGCCGACCAGGGGGGCTTTGAAGACGGTATCGATCTGGATCAAATAGCCGAAGTTGTGATGCGCGCTGTTCGGTCGGTGACGCTGGAGTGGGCACGCCTAAGTCTCGATAGCGAGCAATTGTCTGACGCCTATCGTTTGCAGGTGGCGCTCTGTTTAGCGGGTATTTCAGTGGGTGAAACACAAGAACGCTTGAAGGATATAATACGGGCTCAAATGCAGTAGCCATTGTGTCAGCTGCATTGGGAAACTGACGAAGAAGCCTATGACTTAGGAAGTCCAAGGCCTTGGAGGTCTAAGGCCTCATTCCAAACCCTAAGCCCTGGGTATCGAAGTTCTAAAATTGATCAGTTCTGTTAGCGGAAGGCTTTCTGTCTTTTGTAGCGCTTTTGCACGCCTGACTCTTGGGGTTTGTGTCAGTTGAAGAATTGATGTGACTGAAAAATGACAACATGTTATACATATTTCGATAACATGTTATACATGTTGCGATACAGGTTGGCATGAGGGTGCCATCCAAGCGCATGGGAGGCCGAAATAAAGCAATGCGTTGCTTGGCCTCATACATAAATCGGGTCGGTTTTGTCGATCACAACCTATGGGGAGTTATGAGCTATGGGGAGACTTGCTCATATATTGAAGGCTAGGAGTTTGGCGATCAGCGCGGTTGCGGTGTTCAGTGCTTTTTCACTGGCTGTTCCTGCCATGGCGCAGGAAGAAGAAGGGTCGCAGCGTGCCTCGGAAAGAGGCAAGATTGAGACAATTATCACGACTTCAACAAAGCGAGCACAGGCCCAGGCCGCACAGACGGTGCCGGTCGCGGGTACGTTCCTGACCGCGGATATGATTTCTTTGAATCAGTATAATGATTTTCTGGAAATCGCGCGAATGGTCCCGAATGCCAATTTCCGTGAAACCAACACGTTTCCGGGCGTTCAGCGGTTCTGGCTGCGTGATGCAGGTGGCGGCGATATTGCTGACCGAACTGAAAAAGGCCGCAAGGCTGCCGGCTGGTATGGGCTGAGCGAAGAAGAAATATGGTATAAGCGTGTGATGCGCGGGCCCTGGTGGGCGTTCCCGACGGAAAATACCCTTGACAGATGCACCGCCATGTTGCCCAAGCTGTACCATGAACGGATGGCCGATTTTGGCCTCGACTACATGATCCTGTACCCGACGCAGGGCCTTTTCCTGGGTGGCCCCCGGCCCGGTGATCGCGCCATCGCCTGTTATGCCTACAACGAATATGTCGCCGATGGGTATCGGGACTATGCAGATCGCATGACCCCCGTTGCTGCGATCCCCATGGAAACGCCGGAAGAAGCGCTCAAGGAGCTGGAACACGCCCATTCATTGGGGCTCAAAGTCGCCATGATCCCATCCTTTATTCGGCGGCCCGTTCCGGCTACGGCAGAAAAACATGCAGACATGGCCTTCAAAGATACGTGGTTGGATTCCTACGGCATCGACAGCGCCCATGATTACGACCCTGTTTGGGCAAAATGTATTGAGCTCGGGTTTTGTGTTGCTTCCCATTCCGGCGGTATGGGCTTTGATGACCGCAAATCGATCTCCAACTACATGTACAATCACATGGGCCATTTCGCCTCTGCCGGTGAAGTGCTGGCGAAAAGCCTGGTGATGGGGGGCGTGACAACGCGCTTCCCCCAACTGCGCGTGGCGCTGCTGGAAGGAGGCGTGCAAAACGGCGTGCGCCTTTATGCTGACCTGTTCAGCCGTTGGGAAAAACGTAGCCTGCAGGGATTGCAGCGGACCGACCCGGCCAACCTGAATATGGAAGAGGCCCGCCGCTTGTTCGAGACCTATGCCAGCCCGGATGTCGCCAAGACGTTCAACCAGCTGGACGACGCCATGTATGTGAACCCACCTAGCGTGCGGCCTGAAGACATCAATGATTTCGCGGCCATGGACATCGAAATCGAACAAGACCTGCGGAACAGCTTCATTCCTAATTTCTATTTTGGGTGCGAAGCGGACGACCCCATGTCATCCATTGCCTTTGACCGGCGCATCAACCCGCTAGGCGAACAGGTGCGGGCGATCATGAGCTTTGACCTTGGCCATTGGGATGTCACAGATATGGGCCATGCGGCGGCAGAAGCCTAT
>JAURPT010000170.1 GCA_030836535.1 Alphaproteobacteria bacterium | reverse complement strand
GACGTGACCGACGGCAATGGCGACGCTGGCACAGCACTGGATGACACACTGACCATTGCTTGCGGTGAGGGCGCTGTGCGCCTGTTGCAGCTACAGCGCGCCGGTAAAAAAGCAGCCCCAGCCCAAGACTTTCTGCGTGGTTACACCATACCCAAGGGGACCGTGCTGTGAGCACCCGCTACCGCATGACGGTGGAATATCATGGGGGCCCTATGGTGGGCTTCCAACGCCAGACCAATGGCATGAGCGTGCAGCAAGCACTGGAAGACGCCTTTGCAAAATTCTGCGGCCATGAAGTCCGTATATTCGGCTCGGGCCGTACCGATGCAGGCGTGCATGCCGAAGGCCAGGTCGTCCATGTTGACCTAGAAGAACCCATTGCCGCCAGGACCATCATGGGCGCGGCGAACTTTCACATGAAACCTCTGCCCGTCGCGGTGCTGGATTGTGAGGAAGTTTCCTCAGACTTCCATGCGCGGTTTGATGCTATTGCCCGCCACTATCGTTACCTGATCATTAATCGGCGCGCGCCGCTGGCGCTCGATAAAGGCCTGGCCTGGCACGTACCCCAGGCACTGGACAGTGATGCGATGCATGAGGCGGCCCAGCGACTGGTTGGGCATCACGATTTTACGACATTTCGGTCGGTTCAGTGCCAGGCGAAGTCACCGGTAAAGTCGCTCGACCGTCTTGATGTTATCCGCCATGGCGAGGAAATTTCCGTCATCGCCGAAGCACGGTCCTTCCTGCACCATCAGGTGCGGTCCATGGTAGGGACGCTGAAGCTGGTCGGCGAAGGCAAGTGGACAGCCGATGACGTAACCTCCGCCCTTGAGGCGCGCGACCGCATGGCATTGGGGCTCAATGGCCCGCCCGAAGGGCTATATCTGACGCGGGTAATTTACCCGGACGGTGATGATCAGGCGAAGTAGTGCTGCAGTACGTGCTGGTATACCTGTGTCAGCGCTTCAACATCTTCCAGCGCAATGTGCTCGTCTACCTTATGCGCAGATTCGTTGATCAGACCAAATTCAATGACCTGCGCGTAATCCTTGATGAAACGTGCATCTGATGTCCCACCCGTCGTGCTCAGTTCCGGTGTGCAACCAAGTACTGTTTCTACTGCACCAACGAACAAATCGCTCAGACGACCTGGTGGGCACAGGAAGGACTCGCCGGTCACGGTCAGATTGAGGTCATGCTCCAGCCCGGTTTCCAGCAACGCGGCCCGCAGCAGCGCTTCAATGGACGCGCCACTATGTTCGCTGTTGAAGCGCACATTGAATCGCGCCGAAACCTGTGCGGGAATAACATTATGGGCCGGGTTGCCGACATCGACCGAGGTGATTTCCAAATTCGATGGTTGGAAATGGGCATTACCCTCATCCAAATGCAGGCCGTCCAGCACCTGCAATAGGTTGAGCATATCAGGCACCGGGTTGCGTGCATTTTCAGGATAGGCCGCATGACCCTGTACGCCGTTGACCGTCAGCACACCATTGATGGACCCACGGCGGCCAATCTTGGCCATTTCGCCCAAGGCAGTCGGGTTTGTTGGCTCACCAACAATGCAATGGTCAATGGTCTCGCCCTGATCGGTAATTGCCTCCAGCACCTTCTTGGTGCCGTTGATGGCCGGGCCTTCCTCATCACCCGTAATCAAGAAACTGATTGAACCAGCAGGCGCACTACCTTCCAGCAAGCGGGAGACCGCCGCCACAAAAGCCGCAATGGATGGCTTCATGTCGGTGGCACCGCGGCCAATCAGCAGTCCATCACGAATGGTGGCCGCAAAGGGGTCAACACTCCAGTCAGCTTCATCGCCCACAGGCACCACATCGGTGTGTCCCGCATAACAGATGTTGGGGGCTTCCATGCCCAATCGGGCATAGAGATTGTCCACATCCGGCGTGCCTTCGTCAGAGAAGACAAACCGTTGGCAGGAAAAACCCAACCCCTCCAGCGCAGTCTGCAAGACATCGAGCGCCCCTTCATCCAGGGGCGTGATGCTTGGGCGCTGGATCAGCGCTTGCGACAGCTCTATAGGGTCAACCAAGGTCATGGGACGAGTTTACGTTGAAATGCCCTAGTCGCGCAGCAATTCGTTGACCGAGGTCTTGGAGCGGGTCTGCTCGTCCACGGTCTTTACGATCACAGCACAATAGAGGCTGGGGCCAGTGCCATTTGCAGGCGGCAGGGAACCCGGCACAACAACAGAATAGGCAGGAACGCGGCCCATGTGGATGTCACCGGTGGAGCGGTCAACAATCTTGGTGCTGGCACCGATGTAGACGCCCATGGACAGCACAGCGCCTTCTTCCACAACCACGCCTTCGGCCACTTCTGAGCGCGCGCCGATGAAGCAATTGTCTTCAATAATTACGGGGCCGGCCTGCAGGGGCTCGAGCACACCACCGATACCCGCACCGCCAGAAATATGCACATTCTTGCCGATCTGCGCGCAGGAGCCAACGGTGGCCCATGTATCAACCATCGTGCCTTCATCAACATAGGCGCCCAGGTTCACAAAGCTGGGCATCAGCACCACGCTTGGCGCGATATAGGCAGACTTGCGCACGATAGCACCCGGCACAGCGCGGAAACCAGCCTGGCGGAACTGGCCTGCATCCCAGTCAGCAAACTTGGAGGGCACCTTGTCCCACCAATTGGTGTTACCACCCGGCCCGCCGGGGATGACATCCATATCGTTGATGCGGAAGGACAGCAGCACAGCCTTCTTGAGCCACTGGTTAACCACCCAGTCACCGCCCTGCTTTTCAGCAACACGGGCAGCACCAGAATCCAGTGCGTTCAGCGCTTCATTGATGGCGTCGCGCACCTCGCCCTGGGTGTCGAGTGTCACATTGTCGCGGTCTTCCCACGCGGCTTCGATGATGTTTTCCAGTTCAGCGATGGTCATGGCGGTGCTCCTGAAGCAAGGGTCAAATTTGCGCAGACCATAGCGAAAGGCCCCGCTGAGTCAATTGCAGAGAAACAGAGTTCGACGGGTGCTCTGACAGGCCTATTTGCACGACAGCGCCACGCCCAAAAGCCAATCTGGCAGGTCGTCGACCACATAGTCGATATAGCTGCTGTCCGCCCCTTTGCCAGACCATTCGCTTTCCGTCGGGCACCAGACGGTCTTCATCCCCAATTCGAACGCAGGCTCCAGATTGCGGGCCATGTCTTCAACCATCACGCAGCTGCTGGCATCTAACTCATATTGGGTGATCATGACCTCATAGGCTGAGCGTTCCGGCTTAGGGACAAAATCAGCGGCGGCCACGTCATAGATACCCATGAAGTGATCTGTAATCTCCAGCTTGGCCAGCACCCGACGGGCATGTTCTGCCGACCCATTGGTGTAGACGAGCTTATCGCCGGGCAGCAGCTCGAGCGCCTTGTGCAACACGTCATCTGCCGGGATCGCGCCCAGATCAATGTCGTGGACATATTCAAGGAACGTATGAGGGTCGATGTCATGATGGTGGATCAAGCCATTGAGCGTCGTGCCATAGGTAAAGAAGTAGTCCTTCTGCACGCGTTTGGCCTCGACCATGTCGAGGTTCAGCAGATTGGCGATGTATTCCCCCATGCGCACATCGATCTGGTCGAACAGCGCGTGATGCGGCGCATAGAGCGTGTTGTCGAGATCGAACACCCAGGTGCGGGTGTCGTGCAGCGGGTGCTTGCTCATGCCTGCCCCTGCAGGCCGCGCATGGTCGCCTCCGGGTTGGCTGTCTGGTCGGCCATGTGCTGCTGGTAAGCTGCCGCCAGTTGCAGCGAAAGACCACCAGGCGCGCCATTGGCAACCACATCACCATCAATCGCAGTGACAGGCACTAGCCCGCCCGTGCTGGTGATGAAGGCCTCGCGGGCCCCCTTGGCCTGCTCCGGGGTGAAGGCTTCTTCCCGCACGGGGATACCATCACGAGCCGCGACCTCCAAAAGAATGCTACGGGCAATACCCGGCAAAATGGCTCTTGAAAGCGGGCGCGTCACCAGTGTGCCATCGCCCTCAACAATCCAGGCATTGGTAGAGGCCCCTTCGGTGACATAACCATCCCCGTCAACAAACCAGGCTTCATAGTCACCACCAGACCGGGCGGCCTGCTTGGCCAACACATTGGGCAGAAGCGAAATCGTCTTGATGTCTGGCCGCGCCCAACGGTCTTCCGGCATGGTTTTGACGGAGACACCTTTCTCGGCGAGGGCGGCCATTTTGCCCATGGGCACCGACCGACAGGTCATGACCAGGCTGGGACGCAGGCCTTCTGCCCAGGCATGGTCTCGCGGGGCCACACCCCGGCTTATCTGAAGATAAAGAATACCGAACTGAACCCGGTTCAGCCGCGCCACGCGCAACATGGCCATGCGCAACGCCGCTTCCGAAATCGGCAGGTTGATTTCGAGCCCCGCCAGTGAGTTCTTCAGCCGCGCCATGTGCGGGTCCATATCGACCACCTCACCACCGGCAATGGCAATGACCTCGTAGACCCCATCGGCAAACTGATAGCCACGATCTTCAATCGCAACACCAGCCGCATGATGCGGGACATATTGGCCGTTCACATAGGCGATACGCGGCATGGGTTACTCCGGCTGCAAAATCGTGTCGACAGGCTGGTCTGCCAGGTCGGGATAATCAAGCGTATAATGCAGCCCCCGGCTTTCTTTACGCTGTAGGGCCGACTGCACGATCAAGTCTGACACCGTCACCAGGTTACGCAGCTCCAGCAGGTCCGGCGTAATGCGGAAATTACCGTAATAGTCCTGGATTTCCTCCGCCAGTAGGTCGATGCGCCGCTTGGCGCGGGCCAGGCGCTTGTTCGTACGCACGATGCCCACATAGCTCCACATAGACCGGCGCAGCTCGTCCCAATTGTGGGACACGACAACTTCTTCATCAGAATCTGTAACCCGGCTTTCGTCCCACGGGCGGATATCGCCAGGTGCCTGGGCATCATCCAACTGGTCCAGAATGTCGCTCGCGGCACTGGTCGCAAAAACGAAACATTCGAGCAGCGAGTTGGAGGCCATGCGGTTGGCCCCATGCAGGCCGGTTGAGGCACTTTCGCCAATCACATAAAGCGAGTCAACATCGCAACGCCCGCGCAGATCGGTGACAACACCACCGCAGGTATAATGCGCTGCCGGCACCACCGGGATCGGGGAAGTTGTAATGTCCGTGCCATTCTCCAGGCATGTTTCATAGATATTGGGGAAATGGCTACGAATGAAATCCGCATCCTTGTGGCTGATATCAAGCCAAAGATGATCGACACCCAGCCGCTTCATTTCAAAGTCGATGGCACGGGCTACAATGTCGCGTGGGGCCAATTCCCCGCGGTCATCAAAGCGCTGCATAAAGGGCTGACCATCATCCAACAATAGCCTGCCGCCTTCCCCGCGCAAGGCTTCTGAAATCAGATAGGTACGCGCCTCGGGATGGTAGAGGCAGGTAGGATGAAACTGGTTGAACTCCATATTCGCAACCCGGCAGCCAGCACGCCAGGCCATGGCAATGCCATCGCCCGTCGCCCCATCCGGGTTAGAGGTATATAGATACACACGGCTTGCCCCGCCGGTGGCCAGCACAACGAATTTGGCGGCAAAGGCCTGCACCTTTGTACTTTCCAAGTCATAGATATAGGCGCCCTGGACCTGACCCTTTTCCTCTGCCTGCACCAAGTCAACGGCCATATGGTGTTCAAACAGGGTAATGTTGGGGTGTGCCCGCACTTTGTGGTCCAGAGTTTCATGAACTGCCTGGCCGGTCGCATCTGCCGCATGCACAACACGCCGTTCAGAATGACCACCTTCACGGGTCAGATGATAGGGCCCTTCTTCGGTAACATCGAAGGTTACACCCTGGTCGATCAGCCAGCCGATAGACTCCGGTCCATTTTCGACGGTAAAGCGCACGGCTTCTTGGTCACACAGACCGGCACCGGCAATCAGCGTGTCTTCAACGTGGGAATCATAAGAGTCCTGCTCGGACATCACCGCTGCAATACCGCCCTGTGCCCAGGAGGTACTGCCTGCATCAATAGAGCCTTTTGAAATGACGGCCACTTTGGCTTTGTCTGCCACGCGCAGCGCCAGCGTCAGCCCGGCAGCGCCCGAGCCAATAATCAAAACATCAAAGGATGCCACGCCCGCCAAATCAGGCCTCGCCAGCCGCCTGTTCAGCCGCCGCCTCATTGGTCAGCTGCATGAAGATATCTTCCAGATCGGCTTCGCTGGTCGACAAGTCAACGATGTGCAGTCCGGCCGCCCGCACCGC
This sequence comes from Alphaproteobacteria bacterium, assembly GCA_030836535.1. GTDB lineage: Bacteria > Pseudomonadota > Alphaproteobacteria > SMXS01 > SMXS01 > SMXS01. Next base: position 13,044 of record JAURPT010000170.1, on the reverse strand, counting down.
ATCAAGGACGCGGTTTACCTGGTCAACTTCCGGGCTGTAGTGCACAGAAAATCGATTGCTGCCGGTTAATTCCACCCGGAACCCGGCCAATTCATCAGGGACTGTTGTCAGCGCCTTGTCGACTACAAAGTCGAGTTCCTTTTCATCAATCCGGCGCAGCAGGGTTGGTGTTTCCTCATTGGCCACGACCTGCCCCTTATTGATGATGGCGATCCGGTCACACAGGGCCTCGGCTTCTTCCAGATAGTGGGTGGTCAGCACGACAGTGACCCCTGCCTCATTGAGTTCCTGTACATAGTCCCACAATTGCTGGCGCAGGGCGATATCAACACCTGCTGTTGGTTCGTCCAGCACCAGAATGGGCGGACTGTGCACCATCGCCTTGGCCACCAAAAGACGGCGCTTCATGCCGCCCGAAAGTGTACGGGCGTAGGCATCTGCCTTGTCCAGCAGGCCAACAGCGGCCAGAATTTCCTCCGTCCGGCGCTCTGCCTTGGGCACACCATACATCCCGGCTTGCAGTTCCAGCGCCTCACGCGGGGTAAAGAAAGCATCAAAGACAATTTCCTGCGGCACAACGCCAATGGCAGCACTGGCATTGCGTGGGTGTTTATCAATATCGAATCCCCAAACAGAGGCAGAGCCTGCACTCTTGTTCACCAGCCCGGCCAGGATGTTTATGAAGGTGGATTTACCAGCACCATTGGGGCCCAGCAGGCCAAAGAACGAGCCTTGCGGAATATCCAAATCGACAGCTTTGAGCGCCTCATGCGGCGGCATTTCCTTGCTGCCGCCATAGACCTTGCGCAGGCCACGGACTTCAATCGCGTTTTTCGGGCTTGTGTTGTCTGGCATTTTGTCTCTGCTTTTTATTGCCTGTCATGCAGGACATCTGCACAGGCCAACATTGTCATTCTTGCCGCAGCCTGTTGCCAGCAGGCCGACGCCCCTCTGTAAACTGAATGACGGGCGAGGTAAACTGGTTGAATGAAGCCGCGCAATAAGTATCATCCGCCCCGCCGAGGCTAGATTCTGCCTTACTTGCCAACAGTAACCTGATCTTTACACTGCCCGTTCAACACTTTTGGAGAGGCCCACCATGTCCGATACACCGCAGAATGAAACCAGCGAGGACATTGTCTACACCAGCAAAACCGAAATTGCCTGCGATGGCGACGGCGGCGCCCTGGGCCACCCCCGTGTCTTCCTGCATATGGAAAATGGCAGGGTTGAATGCCCCTATTGCGACCGGGTCTTCGTCCTGAAAGAAGACTGAACAAAGGCAATTTTGCCAGAAAGGCGGCGGCACGATGACCAGGAAAGGGTCAGACAGCGCGGCTTCGCCTTATGACGATGCATTTTATCGGGCCCAGATAGAAAGCTCCTTTCACTCGGCCGTCATCTATCTGGATCACCCGTCGACCTATTTCCAACCATCAAGTCTTGCTGATTTTGGCTGTGGCAGAGGCAGCTGGCTAAAAGCCGCGCACGAAAGTGGCATTGAAAATCTCTATGGCATTGACGGCCCCTGGAACAGCCAGGACAAAATGGTTTCCCAGGCTATCAAATTCATCGCTGCTGATCTGAACGAACCAATCTCGCTTGAACAGCGGGTTGACCTGGCAATATCTCTGGAAGTGGCGGAGCATTTGGTGCCCGCATCTGCAGAAACATTCGTGCGATCTTTGACCGATGCTGCAGACATTATAATGTTTGGCGCTGCCTATAGCCACCAAGGGGGTGTGAACCACTTCAACGAGCAGCCCCATTCATATTGGGCCGCGATCTTCCAATCTTTCGATTATGCGGCCTTTGATCTTTTTCGCCCGTATTTTTGGGGAGACGAAAGAGTCGCAGGCCCGTACCGACAAAATACGTTTCTTTATGTCAAACGGGGCAGCGCGGCCTTCCACCGCATCATCAATTGCGGCGAAAGCCCCATTGCCAATACAGATTTTATGAATGCCGTTCACCCGTATCTCTATGAGCAGAAGCGCGTGCCGCCTATCCGGGAAAGCCTGAAAATACCATTTCGGTCCGCGAAGAGAATCCTGATCAACTGGCGCAAACGTTTTCTCGGCTGAAAATAACAGCAGGACAATTTAGCCCCTGTATCATTTTGCCATGTTCCCAGTGGCGCACTTATGGCATCGTGCCGGGCATGACTGACAACACTGCTGCGACACGCGACCACCTCTTCCTCGTTGATGGCTCGGGCTATATTTTCCGCGCCTATCATGCCCTGCCGCCCATGACCCGGAGCGACGGCACGCCGGTGAATGCCGTCTACGGCTTTTGCAACATGCTGGTGAAACTGCTGGAAGACGCCAATGAGTTTGAACAGCCGACGCATTTTGCCGTGGTTTTCGATGCTGGTCGCAAGACCTTCCGCAACGATATTTACCCAGACTACAAGGCCCATCGCCCCCCTGCACCCGAAGACCTGGTGCCGCAATTCTCCTTAATCCGCGAAGCCACCCAGGCCTTCAACGTACCGGCGATTGAAATTGAAGGCTTTGAGGCTGACGACATTATCGCCACTTATGCCCGTATCGGGCAAGAAAAAGGGGCGGATGTCACCATCGTCTCATCCGACAAGGATTTGATGCAGCTGGTGGGTGAGCAGGTATCGATGCTCGACACCATGAAAAATCGCAAGATCGGCGTCCCACAAGTCATCGAGAAATTTGGCCTTGGACCTGAAAAGGTCATCGAAGTCCAGGCGCTGGCCGGCGATTCGGCCGACAACGTGCCTGGCGTACCCGGCATCGGCGTAAAAACGGCCGTGCAATTGCTGGAAGAATATGGCGATCTGGATTCCCTGCTCGACCGGGCAGAGGAAATCAAACAGCCCAAGCGCCGCCAGAACCTGATTGAATTTGCCGATATGGCGCGCATCAGCCGCGACCTCGTAACACTTCGGCAGGACGTGCCTGTAGAAGACGGATTGGAAAGCCTGCGCAAACAGCATTTCGACGTCGATACCTTGCTGGGTTTTGTCACCGAACAGGAATTTCGCAGCCTGAAGACCAAGCTGATTAGCAAATATGGCAATGGCAACGGCGACCACGAGCTTGAAGCCCAGGTTGAAGAAGCCATAGCGGCCCCCATTGATGCAGACAGCTATGAAACCGTTACCGACATGGCGGCCCTGGAAGACTGGATTGCAGAGGCTACAAGGCTGGGCGAGGTTGCCATTGACACAGAGACCACATCGCTGAATGCCATGCAGGCCAAGCTGGTTGGCATTTCACTGGCGACCGAGCCGGGCGAGGCCTGTTACATCCCGTTGGACCACACCGGGACGGGCGGTGATGGGGGGCTCGACCTTGATGGGTCGGTGCCAGACCAGCTTCCGATGAATGAGGCGCTGGCGGCGCTGAAGCCGATGCTGGAAGACCCGTCGGTTCTCAAGATTGGTCAGAACCTGAAATATGACATGCTGGTGCTGCGCCAGCATGACCTGACCATCACGCCTTTTGATGACACGATGGTGCTGTCTTACGTGTTGGACGGTGGCAAGCATGGCCATGGCATGGACACCCTGTCGGAGCTGCATCTGGACCATAAGCCCATCCCCTTCAAGGAAGTGGTCGGCACCGGCAAGAAGGCGCTGACCTTCGACCAGGTGCCAGTGGACCAGGCCACGAAATATGCAGCTGAAGATGCCGACATTACCCTGCGGCTGCATCAAATCCTCAAGCCACGGCTGGCGGAAGACCATATGGCCAGTGTCTATGAAACACTCGACCGACCACTCGCCAAGGTGCTGGTCGATATGGAAGCCAATGGCGTGCACGCAGACCGTCAAAAGCTGGCGGCCCTGTCACAGGACTTTGCCAGTGGCATGGCCTCGCTTGAGACAGAAATTCATGACCTGGCAGGGCATCCATTCAATATCGGGTCGCCCAAACAGTTGGGCGAGGTGCTGTTTGATGAAATGGGCCTGACCAGCAGTAAAAAGACCGGCAAATCCGGCGCAAAATCGACCAGCGCCGATGTGCTGGAAGGGCTGGCAGCCGACGGCCACGAGATGCCCGCCAAAGTGATCGAATGGCGCCAGCTTTCCAAGCTGAAAGGCACCTATACAGATAGCCTGCAGGAACAGATTCATCCGACAACGGGCCGCGTGCACACATCGTACGCTATGTCTTCCGTGGCCACGGGGCGGCTGGCCTCAACCGACCCGAATTTGCAGAACATCCCCATCCGGACCGCCGAGGGCCGCAAGATCCGCCAGGCCTTTGTGCCGGAGCCGGGCAACAAGCTGGTAGCCGCCGACTATAGCCAGATTGAACTGCGCGTTCTGGCGCATATTGCTGACATCCCGGCCCTGCGCCGTGCGTTTGAAGACGGGTTGGACATTCACGCCATGACGGCCTCTGAAGTGTTCAACGTGCCCATCGATGGCATGGACCCGATCCAGCGTCGGCAGGCCAAGGCTATTAATTTTGGGATCATCTACGGCATTTCTGCCTTCGGCCTGTCACGGCAATTGTCGATCCCCATTGGTGAGGCCAAAGACTATATCGACCTGTACTTCGACCGCTTCCCGGGCATTCGCACCTATATGGAAGACACCAAGGCCTTCTGCGGCACCCACGGCTATGTGGAGACATTGTTTGGTCGGCGCGTGCATATCCGCTCCATCAACGACAAAAACCCCAACCAGCGCGGCTTTGCAGAACGGGCAGCCATCAACGCCCCGATTCAGGGTACGGCTGCCGACATCATCCGCCGTGCGATGATCCGCATGCCTGGCGCCTTGAGCAATGCCGGCCTGTCGGCCCGCATGCTGCTGCAAGTGCACGATGAATTGATTTTTGAAGTGCCGGAAGACGAAGTTGAGGCAACGTCAACTATCGTGCGTGACGTGATGACACAGGCGCCCAGCCCGGCCATCAATTTCTCGGTCCCCGTGATTGTCGATGTTGGCGTGGGTGACAATTGGGACGAAGCCCACTAGCGCCAGAACCACCCGGCTAACCGCGACGCCACTGCACCTTGTGGAAGCGCGTCAGGCCAGCCGCCTCGATTTTTTCTTCCCCCGTCAGGACAAGACTGTCCCCATCCAGCGCCACGTGACGCAACTGGTCCATACCGACCAGGTCAGGGTTCAGAGCATGTTCAACAGAATGGATCACGTCTTCCCCTTCAATACGGTAGGGGCCACCGTAGAACATGAAGCTGGCAAACAGGTCTGCCTTTTCTTCGGCCGGGGCCTGCAGCACATATTGGGTCGACACCGGCCCGCGCTTGGCCGGGTGCAGCACGGCACTCATATAGCCATTGGGGGTGTACATGATCATGCCTTCGGCATCGTCACCAAAGGGCAGGCTGACAGGCCTGTCGTCTGAATATGAAATTTCCCAGCGCACCAGTTTCCAGGCACCAACCAGATCATCCGCTTCAAGCATGGCATTGCCTCCTTCTGCTGCGCGGGAGAATGGCGGAAATAACATCCGCTGGCAACGCCCTCCTGTAGAAATTGACAGATGACAGGTCTTCCAGAGTGTGGACATAATGTAAGCTGTAAATTATAGCTTGTTCATCGGCTCTCACTGGGGAGGGAAAACCGATGAACATTGCAGGGGATGAGGCACATTGGCCAAGGCACTTACAGAACAAGAAATCGCCAGCTTTCGTGAAGAGCTGTGCCGCGCGGCAACTCAACTGTTTGCCGAACGAGGCTATGAGGGGGTGACCATGCGCACGCTGGCCAAAAAGGTCGGCTGCAGCCCCATGACGCCCTATCGCTATTTCGAAAGCAAAGAAGAAATCTTTGCCGTTGTCCGCGCCGCTGCATTTGAACGGCTGGCCACAGCCTGCGAAAAAGCCACAAATGAAGCCGCCAATGAATTGGCAGCAGCCCAGGCCACCAGTTTTGCTTATCTGGACTTCGCCATGCGCGAGCCTCATGCCTATCGCATCATGTTCGAGCTGGCCCAACCGGATGACGCCGCCTACCCAGACTTGGCAAATGCCGTTGAAAAGTCCCGCCAGTTCATGCTGGGCCCTCTGGAGGGCATGATTGAGCAAGGTATTTTGCAAGGCGATCCTGCGCTTCTTTCCTATGTATTCTGGGCGGGCATCCATGGGGTGATCGTGTTGCAGCTTTCCGGCAAGCTGGAAGAAGAAATCGACATCAACACCTTGTTCGTCACCATGCTGCAAACGCTTGGCCAGGGCGCCAAAGGCCCCAACTTCGACAAAATGGCTGCGCTGGGCGGCCCTTCAGACAATCTGGCATCCGTCGGTTAGACCTTCGATCACTTGACCTTTCAAAGGGTAAAGACGGGTCGACCTTCAAAACGCCCTTGTCATTTTACTGTGTAAATCATAGAGTCTGCTCCAAGCTCTTAGGAGCTGTACGAATCTTATGGGAAAGAGGAGAGAAGCATGGTCCGCGTACTTGATGTGGAAAACCCCAATAATGAATACTTATCCGGCAATTTTGGCCCGGTCGCAAAAGAAGTCAGCTCGTCGCAGATGGAAGTGGTCGGCAAGATCCCGGCAGAACTTTCCGGCGCCTTCCTGCGTATCGGGCCAAACCCGGTCTATGTCGAAGACATTGAAAAATATCACTGGTTCGACGGCGACGGCATGATCCATGAAGTGCACTTCGAAAATGGCAACGCCACCTATCGCAATAAGTTCGTTGAAACGAAAGGCCTGGCGCTGGAAGCCGAACACGGTGAAGCCCTGTGGAAGGGTCTGAACTCCCCGCCCGACCTGATGAACGAACACGGCTTGTTCAAGAACGCTGCCAACACAGCTGTTGCCTTCCATGCCAACAAACTGTTGGCCCTTTGGGAAGGTGGAAACCCCACCGAAGTGCGGGTACCGGACCTGTCGACCATTGGTGAGACGGACTTTGACGGCAAGCTGATGCACCCGTTTACGGCCCACCCGAAAGTTGACGCCCACACCGGTGAAATGATCACCTTCGGCTACAACATGATGGGCCCGGATTTCTGCCATGTCTCTGTGGTGAACAAGGAAGGCGAACTGGTCAAAACGGTCGGCATCAAGCTACCCAAGCCGGTCATGATGCATGACTGCGCCATTACCGAGAATTACACCGTGCTGCTCGACATGCCGGTGACCTTCGACCTGGCAGATGTCATGAATGGCGGCCAGCCCCTGAACTGGGACCCGGACAATGGCACACGCATCGGCATTCTGCCGCGCCATGGTGAAGGCGACGAAGTCAAGTGGTTCGATGTTGAAACCGGCTTCGTCTTCCACACCGTCAACGCCTATGAAGATGGCGACGAAGTGGTGCTGGACGCCTGCCGCTCCGACAAAACCAATGTTGTGGGTGCCGATGGCAACACGGAATCCGACCCCGGCGACATGCCCCGCATGCACCAGTGGCGCATGAACATGAAGACTGGCGAGGCAACCGAACGCTCGCTCGACCCGGTCTGCGGTTCCGAATTCCCGCGTATCAACGACAATTACATCGGTCGCCGGGCACGTTATTCCTACAATGCCCGTATCGGTGAAGTGCCATCCGGCGGTTTCAATGGCATCGTCAAATACGACCTGGAAAATGAAACGGCAGAACACTTTCTCTATGGTGACAACAAGTTCGGTGGCGAACCTATCTTTGCCCCGCGCGCCGGCGCCACAGAAGAAGATGACGGCTGGGTCATTGGCTTTGTTTATGACGCCAACAACGATTCAGGTGAATGTGTGGTGCTGGACGCCGCCAATTTCTCTGACGGCCCTGTTGCCCGCATCAAGCTGCCACAGCGCGTGCCTTACGGCTTCCACGCTGGTTGGGTGCCGCAGGCCGGCATCGACGCCCAGAGCTAAGAGGGCTAGCCGTATTCTGGCGAAGGCCACCTGCAAGAGCAGGTGGCCTTTTCTTTTGGCGACACGCTACAAAACCAGTGCTCGCCTTGACATGGCGCCCAATACAGTGCATTAGGCCCCCACGTTTTGGCTGAAGCAGTGCATAGCGCGCCCTCAAGAGCGCATTTTTCGCCAATACGAAAACCAAGCCTACTGATTTTTCCAGATGCACATGGAGCCAGGTCAGCCCATGACACGGCCAGCTGAGTAACTGCTCAGTCGCCCGTTGCACAGAAAGATCACCTACCGTGACAGAATCAACTTTTGACGCCCTCGGCGTTGCTGAACCCATATTGCGGGCCCTCAAGGCCGAAGACTATGTAACGCCAACCCCCATTCAGCTACAGGCAATCCCCACCCTGTTGGATGGCCGCGACATGTTGGGCATTGCCCAGACGGGCACAGGCAAAACAGCCGCCTTTACAGTTCCTATTTTGCAACGCCTGTCGGTCGGCCATGAAGCGCCAAGGTCCCGCGAGGTCAAAGGGCTGATCCTGGCCCCCACGCGTGAGCTGGCGATCCAGATTTCCGAGTCAGTTTCAACCTATGGCCAGTTCCTGGGCATTCGCCATACCGTCATTGTCGGTGGTGTAAACCAGAACCCACAGGTCAAGGCACTGTCCAAGGGCGTCGATGTGCTGATCGCCACACCGGGCCGCCTGCTGGACCTGGCCAATCAGGGCCATGTTGTCTTGGACAACACCCAAACGCTGGTGCTCGATGAAGCAGACCGCATGCTTGACATGGGCTTCATTCACGACATCCGCAAAATCATCAGCAAACTGCCGGAAGAACGGCAATCCCTGCTGTTTTCGGCCACTATGCCGCCGGAAATTGCCAAGCTGGCCGGTAAAATCCTCAAAGACCCGGCACGGGTCGAAATTACCCCCAAGGTCGTAACCGTTGATCGCATCCTGCAGCAGGTGTTCTTTGCAGAAGGGCCTGAAAAGAAGGACCTGCTGGTGCGCATCATGGATGACCCGTCGGTTGAGAAGGTCATCATCTTCACCCGCACCAAGCACCGTGCCAACCGGGTCGCGCAGATTCTGGACCGGGCCGGTCACCCGGCACTGGCTATCCACGGCAATAAATCGCAAAACGCTCGCCAGAAGGCCTTGGGTGCTTTTAAGGATGGCAGTATTCATGCGCTGGTCGCAACCGATATTGCCGCCCGCGGGATCGATGTGGATGAAGTAACCCACGTTATCAACTTCGAGCTGCCCAATGAGCCCGAAAGCTATGTGCACCGTATCGGCCGCACCGCCCGTGCAGGCGCCGACGGCGTGGCCCTTTCCCTGTGCGATGCCACCGAAGTGCCCTATCTGAACGACATTGAAAAGCTGATCAAAAAGCAGCTGGAAGTCGTTTATGGCGAAAAGCCAGCCGCTCAAAAGAAGCCGGCACGGAATAGCCGCCGGCCGAACCCAAGGCGACCGCAGGCCAAATCAGGGAAAGGCCCGTCCAAGCCTGCTAAAGGCAAAACGCAAGGTCATCGCCCCAATGGCGACAAGGGAAAGTCCAATAACAGGCCCAACAAGTCGAACCAGAAGAGGCGGCGTCGGCCCAAGCGCGCTGCCTAGTTAAGGAAGCTCAAGCGCTAGGTCCCTGTCCAGCTTGCCCGTTGTGGCACTTCAGACTTGGCGACCTGCACAATATAGCCTGTTAACCGCGCCATGCCGGAAACGGCTTCCAGGCGGTCTGCCCCATCGGCCGACAAAGCATTGACGTTCACACCCTTGGTGGCACTGGCCACCTTTGTACCCGCATTGTGTTGATGTCCCCAGCCATGGGGCATGGCCACCGTGCCGGGCATGAGGTCCTCTAACAACGCCAACGGCAGACGCACCACGGCTACATCGGTTGACACATCAACCATGTCGCCTGCGGCCAATTGGCGTTCCATCGCGTCATTGGGATGCATGTAGAGATGGTTCGTATCACCGTCCCGCCCCTTGACAAAGTCAGCAATATTGTGCGTCCAGCTATTATGGGTCTTCACGTGGCGCTTGGTGATTAACCGCAGCTCGCCCTGTTCCTGCTTCAGCCCTTCCAGCACCTGACCCAGCTCGCTTGCAGCCTGCACGAACATATCCGGCGCCAAATGGATCTTGCCATCTTCTGTCAGCACGCGCTGACCGAGGAAGCTTCCTTCTTCATGGTCAGGACGGGCCACACCATGCGGATGTTTGAGCAGTTTTCCAAAGCTGCCATTGCCGGTGATCCGCAGCAGTAATGACAAAATACCTTCCTGCGGCAAGCCCGGTTGGCCGCGCGAGTCCTTGCGAGCCCCACGCCGAACCAGCCAGTTCAACAATTTCTGCAACAAGCCCGATCCGAACAATGGAAAGCCTGACGCATTTGCCAACTGGGCATAGATGGTGGCTTCATCCCGCACCTCGCCAGGCGGTGCAACCAATGCCTTGGTCGCCTGCACATATGGCTTGGCCTGCAGACCCAGCATCAGCGGGAAAATAAAGGGCAGGTCCGGGCGCTCCAACGGGCTGGTGCAGGGGAGCACATAATGCGCCTTGGATGCTGTTTCGCCCATCTGGATGTCGAGGCACACTAACAATTCCAGTTCCTCAAACGCGTCGCGCAACCGCCCGGCATTGGGCATGGTCAGCAGCGGGTTGCCGCCCGTGACAAACAGGGCCTTGAGCTGCCCCTCACCGGGCGTCAGGATTTCATCTGCCATGATCCCACCGGGATAGGCGTCATTTACCTTGGGGAAATTGCCGATGCGCGAGCGTTCATCGCTCATCAGCAAGCCGTTTTTATGGGCAAATTTGGGGAAGTCATAGACACCCTTGGCCACCAGCGTGCCACCTTTGCGGTCAAGATTGCCAGAGATGGCATTGATGGCCTCCTGCAGCCAGAAGGCCAGCGTGCCATTGCCCCCCATATTCACACCGGTAGAGCTGTAAAGTGCTGCACCGTCCGCCGCCAGGTAAGCGCTGACGAGATTGCGCAGAATATCTGGGGCAATGCCTGTTACATCGGTCGTGCGCTCTGCGGGCCAATCCGCAGCCAGAGCCTTCAATTCTTCAAACCCGGTCATGTGGGCTGCAATAGCAGCCTCATTTACCGCACCTTGCGCCAAAACCTCGTGTAGAAAGGAGAGGTAGAAGAACACATCACTACCCGGCTGGATGTAATGATGCGCACTGGCCAGCTTGGCCGTTTCTGTCCGCCGTGGGTCAACCACGATCACCTGCCCGCCCCGGCCGATAATGTCCTTTATTTCCTTGGTCGGGTTCGGCACCTGCAGGAAGCTCCATTTGGAGACAACCGGGTTCGCTCCCACAATGATCAGGCATTCTGTATTGCGCACATCCGGGAAGGGCTGCAGGAAAGGGAAACCATAGATCTGCCGACTGGCGGCAAATTTGTTGGCACAGTCCTGCGAGGCGGGCGCATAGAGTGTGGTGCTGCCCAGCCCCATCATAAAACCTTGGGCAAAGATGGGGTGCAGCACGCCAAAGCCAGCTGCCGTGCCAACATACATGCCGATAGACTTTGCCCCATCCCGCTCTGCAATCAGGCGGGTTTTTGCACCAATTTCAGACAGCGCCTGTCCCCAGGAAATGGGCTCATACGTCTCACCTACCCGCTTCATCGGGCAGGTAAGACGATCCGGGTTATCAAACAAGGCCGCCTGCTTCAGGCCTTTCGGGCAGGCAAAGCCCCGCGTTGCAACATGGTCTCCATCCGGACGGATGGAGACCGGTTTGCCGTCTTCAATCGTCACTTCAAGCCCGCAAAGGGACTCGCAGATTCGGCAGAATGTCTGCCTTGTTTCCGTTGCCATGGCACCCTGAACACTTACTCAACCTGTGAACAGGATGCCCGGCCCGGTAGGAAATTTCACCCGAAATGTGGCCCTAGAAGTTGCCCTTGAGGCCGATATAGGCGCCGATGCCCGGGTTGGCGAAGCCGAAGACGTCCTCATAACTATCGTCGAAGGCATTCTCAATCCGCCCCGTTACAGAGACATGCTCTGTCAACGGCACCTCTGCCGAAACAGACACCAAAACATAGTTCTTCAGCGTCACCATTTCTGCCTGCAGGGGCCACGGTGGGAAGAACATGTCATCGGCGTCGCCTGTGAAACTGGCATTCAGGTTGACGGATGCCCCTTCTGCCCAGCTGTACTGAATAAAGATTGAACCCGCATGACGCGGTCGGCGCAATTCTGGCTGCCAATTGCCGGCGGCATCCTGCTCCTGCGCCTTGGTCCAGGTGTAATTGGCCGCAATCAGCCAGTTGCCGGAGGGAGTGTAACCGGCATCCAGCTCCAGGCCCAGGCGGCGGCTCTTATTGTCTTTGTTGGCAGCGGTGAACAGGAAACTATCCAAGTCGAACACGAAGCCATCAATCTCGTTTTTCAGCTTGGTGTAGAAGAAAGTTGCCGCAATGCGGGCCTGGCCATTGGCCAGATCCTGGTCGATACCCCCTTCGAAGTGGGTGGCCCGTTCTGGCGTCAGGTCCGGGTTACCCAGGAACTGGTCCGAGAAAAACCCAAAGCGTTCGGTAAAGGTTGGTGCTTTTTGACCAGTACCGGCTGCTGCCCGTAGGCGGGTATTGGCCGCCGCCTGATAACTAACACCAGTGCGCCAGGTGGTGATATTGCGAAAATCCGAATTATCGTCATGACGAACACTAGCGGACAACGACAAACGGTCATCAGGCGTCCAGACATAGTCTGTCACCAGCCCCAGATTATCCATCGACTGGTCCTGGTTCGGGTCACCCCAGGGGGTTGCCAGGCCACGCTGGCGGTAATCCGTCTCGGTATAGTCAACCGCCAGGGTCATCTGGTGGCCTTCCGCCAGTCTGATGCCCGTCTGGCTGGACAGCACCAAAACATCAGCTGCCGTCGTGCCATCATCAGCACAATTGGCGAAATTCTCGTTACTCGTATCCGTATAGCCGAACTGGAACTGCTGGTTGATGCGCCCGCCCCACAAATCGGCCTTTAGCGCAACACCCAGATGTGTGTTGCGGGTTTTTGTTACCCGATCACCGTCCGACGGCAGGCCTGTGGCCCAATCAATTGGGTCAAATTCGTTCGTCGCATCCATATGACGGGCGAAGGCATCGAGCCGGAGCGTATCTGAAAAGGCAAAGCCACCCCGGGCGGACAGGCTCAAATTATCGTAACCGTCTTTCTCGGCATCCTGGCGG
>JAURPT010000169.1 GCA_030836535.1 Alphaproteobacteria bacterium | reverse complement strand
GCCGAACGTATGGCAAGAACACCCCATGCCGCCCTGCTACGGCAAATGACCGCCGATAATATCTACCGTGCTCTCACAGAGGGCATGATGCAGGAACAATCGAGCCATTTGTCGACGAAAGACAAAGAGGCTGTTTCCGAATATCTGTCGGGCATGAAAATTGGTGAAACCACCGAAGGTGCAGGCATTCCACAGTGCAAGGAAACATTCTTCAGCTCCGCCAGGAAACCCGTGAGCAAGGATTGGGGTATTAATGCTGAACGGACCCGCTATCAGGACGGCCCGCTAAACGGCTTCCCGGATGACAAGCTGGAAACACTTGAAATTGACTGGGTCATCGCCCTGCCCAACACCATCCAGATGCGTTCCCAACCCGCCTTTGCAGGCGGTTTCATGTATATGGGCAGCCAGGACGGCACAGTCTATGCGCTGGACCACCGAACCGGCTGCCAACATTGGACCTTCCAGGCTACAGCCGAGGTGCGCACCAGTTTTGCCATCACGACTTGGCCATTAGGTGAGTTAGACAAAGAACCGGTTCTGATATTTGGCGACCATGTCGGCTACGTCTACGGGTTGGATGCCCGCAGTGGCGAGCTGATCTGGAAGGTACGACCACACGACCACCCCCACGCCAAGGTCACCGGCTCACCGCGGATCATGGAAGACAAAGTCATCGTGCCCTTCGCGTCCCATGAGGACCAGTCGGCCGCAAACCCTGACTATCCCTGTTGTACGTTCCGAGGCGCGTTGGCCGCGCTTGATACGAAAACCGGCGAGACCGTCTGGATGAGCTATACCATTCCCGAAGAAAGCACCCTGCAGGGGCACAGCTCTGTCGGGACGGAACAATATGGCCCAGCCGGCGCAACCATCTGGAACACGCCGAGCATGGACTTCAAACGCCGCCAGATTTATGTCGGCACTTCCAACAATTATGCCAATCCTGATAGTGGGACGAGTGACTCCGTACTCGCCTTTGATATGGATACCGGCGGGCTGAATTGGGTCTATCGCGGCACGGTGAATGACCGCTGGAACGTTGCGTGTATGGCTGGCATTCGCGGCCCCAATTGCCCAGAACCAGAAGGACCGGATTTCGACATGGGGGCCGGCACCATGCTGGTGACAGACAAAAACGGCAAAGACATCGTTATCGCCGGGCAGAAGTCTTCTGACGCCCATGGCATTGACCCGGATACAGGTGAAGGTATCTGGCGCCATACTTTGGGTCGAGGCGGCATTCAGGGTGGCATTCACTTCGGCATGGCCGCTCATGATGGCGTGGCCTACATCCCCGTTTCCGACATGATCTATGACGGTGATGCCGCCACCTATGAACGCGAACCGCGCCCCGGGCTGTTTGCGCTGGATGCAGCGAGCGGTCAAGAAATCTGGGCCTGGGAGCCCTCAGAAGACACCTGCATGGGGCGTGAAGGCTGCGACCCCGGCATCGCCGCCCCACCGACCGTGATTGGTGATTATGTCATGACCAATGGGCTGGATGGTTGGGTCCGCATTCACCGGCGCCAAGATGGCGTCGTCGTCTGGTCTTTGGACACCACACAACCCATGGAGGGCATCAATGGAGTTGTTGGCCAAGGCGGCTCGATGAATGGCGCTGGACCCATCGCGACTGTGAACCGTGTTTACATTATGTCTGGCTATGCCTTTGCAGGACACATGCCGGGGAATTTGCTGATCTCCTTGATCCGCAGCGACCACAAAGACGACTAGACCCCATGGTGCTGATCATCAATGAGAGCCTGTCGATTGATGAGAGCGACCTGCACGAGCAGTTCATCCACGCCTCTGGCCCTGGCGGCCAAAATGTCAACAAAGTCGCCACAGCCGTGCAGCTTTCCTTCAATGCGGCAGGCTGCAAGGCGCTGACACCAGAGGTGTTTGCCCGCCTGCGCACCCTGGCAGGCACGCGCATGACCAATGAGGGTGCGCTGATTTTAACAGCGAGACGTTTCCGTAGCCAGGACCGCAACCGGCAGGATGCGCGTGAGCGTTTGCAAAAACTCATCCTCCGCGCGTTGGAACGCCCCAAAACCCGCAAGGCAACCAGGCCCAGCCGGACGGCCAAACGGGCACGGCTGGATGCCAAAAAGAAGCGCAGCGGCACCAAGAAGGCACGCCGCCCCGTCGACCCGCGTACCGACTAGCCGATATCCCACATGGACAGGCTTGCCCCTAGCCTATAGAACCATGGCCTATAGAAGAAGACCGCCGGGGAACAGGACGACCCGGCACTTCTTTTGGTATTGAAGGTTAGTAATGCTGGCTCGGCTGAAATCATTCTTTGGGAAACTGGCGCCCTCGCAGGTGACCGAACAGCCCATGGATGAAAAAGAAGCCGTCTCCAGCCTGTGGGACTTCCGCGAAAAGCCCGCCAGCCGCCTAGCCCCCCTGCCCCAATCTCTCGGCATTTGGGAACTTGCTTGGCCCACCATCCTTGCCGCCCTCATGCACACCGTCGTGCGCTGGGCCGATATCAAGATGGTTGGTGATTTGGGGATCAACGCCGTCGCCGGTGTGACGGCAGGCGGTCAGGTCTATTGGGTCGTTCAGGCCGTGGCCATGGCCCTGACCATGGGCGTAGTAGCACTTGTCGCCCGCGCCTTCGGTGCCAAGGACGAAGATTTGGCCGACAAGGTATTGCGCCAATCTATTATTATCGGGACAGGCTTTGGCCTGTTTTCCTGGGTGGTATCCCTGCCCTGGTTGGGCGACGCGCTGGCCCTGATCGGCATGGCCGAAGACGTTATCCCCCTGGGTGAGGATTATCTATTCTGGCTCTTGGCGGGCAACGTGCCCTTCACGCTGGCCTTTGTGTTTGCCGCTGCCCTGCGCGCGGCGGGTGACTCGCGCACCCCGCTTTATGTTGGCGTTGTCGCCAATATTCTCAACATCTTTCTCAACTGGGTGCTGATACACGGCAATCTGGGCATGCCCGCGCTGGGCGTTGTTGGGGCCGGCCTGGCCTCGAGCATATCCATGTTCGTGCAGCTGATTTTCTTCCTGGTGCTTTGGCAGAAGCACCGCTTGAAGATCAAGCCCCGCCCCAATGGTTTCCGGGTGGACTTTGATATCTGGAAACGCATCCTGAAGATTGGTTACCCCGCCTCTATTGAAGGGGCAATGTTCCAGTTCGGCATGCTCGCTTTCATGAGTCTGATGAACCAATTCGGCACGGCAGCCTTCACCGCCTATCAAATTGGTGTGCAGGTACTGGCGCTGGCCTTCTTGCCCGGCCATGGCTTTGCCACGGCGTCTGCCACCCTCGTTGGCCAGCATTTGGGGGCAGAAGACCCGGAGGCGGCCGCCCGCGCCGGGTGGCGGTCCATGGGCATGGCCATTCTGGTGATGGGCTCCATGGGCGGCATCATCATTGCCATAGCCGAACCCTTCGCCCGCTGGTTTGTCGATGATGATGAAGTCGTGATGCTGGCGGTGCAATTCATCCTGTTTTTGGGCCTGGCTCAACCGATGATGGCGATTGAAAACGCCCTGGGCGGGGGGTTGCGCGGGGCAGGTGACACCCGCTTCCCACTATTCGCTGTGTTCAGCGGGCTGTTCTTTGGGCGCGTTATTCCCGGCTATGTCGCCGTTTACCTTTTTGATGTTGGTATTGCGACCGTATGGAGTTTCCTGCTGCTTGATTATTTGATAAAGGCAGGGCTCATGAGCTGGCGCTTCAAGACCGGCAAATGGAAAACAATCAACGTCTAGGCAATCGTCCCCATGCAGACCTTTCATGAAAGCCGCGTCGAACCCGCGGATATCGACAATCTCGGCCATATGAATGTGCGGGTCTATGCCCGCAAGGCAGCCCAGGCGACCCACGCCCTCGTTGCCAGCCTGGGTTTGGATGCCAATGCACTGCTACAGGACGGCAGCATCGTACAGGCCTATGACAACCATGTTCGCTTTTACAAGGAACAGATGGAAGGCGCGCCATTAAAGGTGATTGCCGGTGTCATCTCTGCTGCGCCCGAGGCCATCACGGTCTATTTGGAGCTGTTGAACGCCGAGACTGGCGATCGGGCAGCGACATTCAACAATGTTATCCGGCTGGAAGACGCCACCACCCGCGCGCCCAAGCCGTTTGCCGACGAAATAATCCAGCAGGCGCTGACACATATTGTGGACTGGCCGGACTATGGCCGCCCGCGCAGCTTGCCGCTGGAGCCCGTCCGCACCGATATCACCCTGCAGATGATGGCAGATAAACAGGTCATGGTGCGCTTGGAGCCCTATACGCTGGATGCCGATGATTGTGACAGTCATGGTTTCATGAACCTACAGGATGGCACGTCCCTGGCCTTCGCCAAGCTACCCATCAAGATCAAGCAGCAGCGTGGCTCTGCCCGCGGCTGGGGTGATGACAATATGGCCATCGCCACCATGGAGAGCCGTCAGGTCCTGCTGGCCACGCCAAAGCTCGGCGATACCATCGTTACGCGATCAGCCCACTTGGCCGTCGGCGACAAGACAGTGCACTCGGTCCACTGGTCCTTCAATGAGGCAACCGGTGCCCCTGTCTCGATGATTTCTCAGATCGGCCTGGGTTTCGACCTGACAGAACGACGGGCCCGCTCCTTCCCGCCGCAAATGCGCGCCGTATTTGAAGAAAGCATCTATCCGGAACTCGCCTGATACCCGCCTCATGCCAACAAAAAGAAAGCCCGGCATTGCCGGGCTTTCTTTTGTCTGTGTTGTCTTTTGGTTGAAATGTTCGGCCTAGTTGGCGACGTGCATCCACCAGGCATTGCCATTGACGGAGTAAATGGGGCGGTAGTCGTTGATGGCGGAAGCCAGTTCGGCCTTCCCGCTCTGGTTATCCAGAACCATCTGGCCGTCTTCACTGTCGACAACCAGGACGGCGTGGCCAATACCATTTGCCTGTTCCAGAACAACGATCCGCATGGCGTCTTCATCGACACCCATGGCTTTCAGCAGCATGTATTTTGCGATGGCGAAGTCTTCACAGTCACCAGCGCCGCGGGCGAAGAATTCAGCCGGGGAAGCCCAGTAATCTACGCGGCCATATTGAGCGGCATCTTCTTCGTAATAGAAGCGGTTGATTTCGCGGTTAACGGCGTCGATCTGTTCGCTCAGAGGGCGGTCCTTGTTTTCTTCAATGATGGCGTTCCTCTCAGCAGCGGCTGCACCCTGCAGGCCAGCTTCTTCATGCTTGACCAACAGGCCCTGCCACTTTTGCAGGTTGGAATGGGAGGTATATTCGATTTCCTGGGGAGTTGAAGAAGGAAGGCTGTTTGGTAACACCTGCCTCTGCACCGGTTACCAGGGTAACAACTGCGATAGCAGATGCAATGAAAAGAGTAGTCGCTTGTTTTGCTACGTTTGGCACAACATGCCTGCCTTTCGGTAGCTCCGCTGCCCTCGTGGGGCCGGTGGCTTTGCGTCCCGCCGTTGCCGACGGTTTGCCGTTTCGTTGGTCTTTCTGATTTCATCGTGCCAAACGCACCCAGGCAGGTGGGTTAAGATAAATTAATTAAGAAGGCTTAACATTTACATCGTATATACATTTTTATTCTTTTAACTTGTTGATATTTATGAATAATATATATTTACGGTTTACAAAAAAGTAGCGATTAGGAGTGTTAACTTAACACTCCTTAATGTTGAATTTGAAATGAGCCGAAAACGACTTTGGGGAGTCCTAGAAAAAGTTCTCTTCGCCTGTCTTTTTCCACAATGGGAACTTGGTCATCACCTTGGAAAAAACCTCGGAGTCGAGCCACAAAGCCAACCAATCCTGCAGTTCTGGCAGAGGCAATGAGTCGAACCACGCACGGTCCGTATTCGCAAACTGGCGAATGAACGGGAAGATTGCCACATCCGCCAGGCAGGCCCGCTCACCAAACAGAAAGGGCTGACCTTTCAGGTGGCCATTCAGAAGCTCAAGAAACAGGAGGCCTTCCTGACGATGGTCCGTCGATTTCTCGCCGGGGTATCGCGTGTCGTATTTATACCGGTCAAGATTGTGCTTGAACTGGTCATCGCATTGGCGGATCAGCGCCATCATGTCGTCGACAGTTTCGGTCGGGGGGATCAACCAGTCATCAGGGTCATTCAACCCCAACGACCATTGCATCACGTCCAGACTCTCATCGACCACTGTGTCATCCGGCAATACGACGACCGGGACTGTTCCCTTGGGCGAGGCAGCCAACATTTCATCGGGCTTGTCCCGCAGGACTATTTCGCGTAGACGGCACGGCGTCCCCGAGGCAACCAGCGCCATACGGGCCCGCATGGCATAGGGGCAACGCCGAAAGGAGTAGAGGATAGGCAACGGCTGCCCATCAGGTTCTATCCCTGCCTCGTAGAAGCGTGTCACTTACCCTCGCCCTGGTCGACCTTGTGCGCATCCTCCCTGGGCGGCTGCGCACCAAGATGTGCTTCACCCCGCTGCTTGGCCAACTGAATTTGCCGCTGCCGTTCGGCATAGCGCTGCCGCTGCGCCGGGGTTCTTTCATTGTGGCAATGGGGGCAGGAAACGCCTTGCTCAAACAAGGGAGAAGCCATATCTTCTGCCGTTACCGGTCGGCGGCAAGCGTGGCACATACCGTAATCCCCGGGCACCAGACCATGGCCAACGGAAACCCGGTCATCAAAGACGAAGCAGTCGCCTTCCCACATATTGTCGTTCCCGAGTTCATCCTGTTCCGGCACGTTTTCCAGATATTTCAAGATACCGCCTTTGAGATGATAAACGTCCTTGACCCCTTCGGCCTTGAGGAACGCTGTCGATTTTTCGCACCGAATGCCGCCTGTACAGAACATGGCCACTTTTGTGTCCGGCGTGATGTATTCCTGCGCGCGAACCCAGTCCGGAAATTCACGGAAGGTTTTAATGTCCGGATCTATCGCCCCCTTGAAGGTACCGATGGCCACTTCATAATCATTCCGCGTATCGATAACGACAACATCCGGGTCGTTGATCAGCTCATCCCATTCCATGGGGTCAACATAGGTGCCGACAATGTCATTGGGGTCTACCCCCGGCACCCCCATGGTCACGATCTCCTTCTTGAGGCGCACTTTCATACGCAGGAAGGGATTTTCTTCAGCATAGGATTCTTTATGTTCCAGCGCTTCGAAGCCGGGGATGGCTCGAATTTGGGCCAAAACGGCGTCAATGCCGGCACGCGGGCCTGCAATGGTACCATTGATGCCTTCTTCAGCCAGAAGCAACGTACCCAGCGTGGCAGCCTCGTTGCAACAGGTCTGCAAAGGCGCCTGCAGTTCGGCAAAGTCCGGCTGCGGCGCAAAGTGATAAAGAGCGGCAATTACGACCTGGTCTTCCATAGTTCCTGTATCCTGTAAAATCGGCCTGCAGCCCCACGCAATAGCCCAAACCGACTGTCTGCGGGCACCATAACGGGAAATGCGGGAAGGTCAAATCTGCTAAACAAATCTCAACACAACTCTTCTTTTCATCTGGTTTCCCT
Source organism: Alphaproteobacteria bacterium (assembly GCA_030836535.1). Lineage (GTDB taxonomy): Bacteria > Pseudomonadota > Alphaproteobacteria > SMXS01 > SMXS01 > SMXS01. Next base: position 29,563 of record JAURPT010000169.1, on the reverse strand, counting down.
GTCATCATGATGCCCCAGGGTGAAAAAGGGGAAGGCACCATGGAAGTCGTAGGGATCAAAGTTGCCTATATTGTCGTCATATTTCTGGCCGGTGTGCTGGGAGGCTTAGCGCCACTCAGAAAAAAATCGCTTTCAGGGCATGGTGCGGGCGTCGGCTTTCAGCGCGGTGAAGCGTTTGCCGGCGGTGTATTCCTGGGCGCGGGTTTGCTGCACCTGTTACCCGACGCCGAGTCCAATATTACAACGTTAATGCCCAACCAGGACTTTCCATTGGCTCCCCTGTTTGCCGGCATTGGAATACTGGCGATACTCTTATTTGATCACGCCAGCTCCAAGGGAAGCGCCCATAAGGACCGCACCCCTATCCTGCTGATGATTATGCTGTCGGTCCATTCCATCATTGCTGGTGCCGCCCTGGGCATTGAGGGCGGCATGGCCAGCTCTATAGCGCTTTTCGTGGCTATTATGGCCCACAAAAGCAGCGCTGGCTTCGCCCTGGGCGTGGCGCTTGCCAAATCCGATACAGCGCTTAGCGAAAGCAAGCGGCAGATTTATGTCTTTTCACTGATGACGCCCATTGGCGTCGTACTGGGCAGCGTCATGGCAGAGGCCTTTACGGGTCGGTCCGGTGTTCTTTTTGAAGCGCTGTTCGATTCGGTAGCCGCGGCTACTTTCCTTTACATGAGTTTAGGCAGCATATTGCCAAATGCCATTCAGCGTGACTATGGCCTCACCATTCAATGGATTGTTGCCATTCTCGGCTTTACCACCATGGCGCTGATTGCCATCGTGGCCTGACCACAACAATGCCAGAAAGATAAAACATGACCGAGACAACACAGGCGCCGTCGCGTCGTAAAACAATTATCGCTGGCGTGGCTGGTAATGTGCTGGAGTGGTACGACTTTGCCGTCTACGGCTTTTTCGCCCCGATTATTGCCCAGCAGTTCTTTCCGTCCGATGATCCAACGGTTTCGCTGATTGCGACCTTTGGTGCCTTTGCTGCCGGGTTCCTGATGCGCCCTGTTGGTGGTGCCTTCTTCGGCCATATCGGCGACAAGCTCGGCCGCCAAAAGGCACTGATGCTGTCTGTCATGATGATGGCCGTCCCCACGTTCCTGATTGGCTTTCTGCCAACCTATGAGACCATCGGCATAGCCGCTGCTGTGTTGATGGTATTGTTACGCATGGCCCAAGGCCTGGCTGTCGGTGGTGAATATACCAGCTCTGTTGTTTTCCTGGCTGAACAGGCACCAAGGGGCAAGCGTGGTTTCTTTGCCAGCTGGGCCATGTGGGGCGGTGTTGCCGGCACCATGCTGGGGTCCGCCGTTGGTGCGGGTCTGAGCAATATCATCCCCCATGAAGACCTGATCAGCTGGGGTTGGCGGTGTGCTTTCCTCGGCGGCATCGTGGTTGCCCTGTTTGGCTATGTCATCCGCCGCCATATGGGCACAGAAGACAGCCCCAAGCCGGAAGCCTCACCCATCAAGCTGACCTTCACCAAATACCTAAAGCCCATGCTGCGTCTGTCGGCCCTCAACATTGTATCAGCCATCAGCTTCTACCTGATGTTCGTCTATATCGTGACCTGGTTGGTCGACTATATGAAAGAACCCAATTCTACAGCACTGGATATCAACACCGCGGCCATGGCCGTCTTGCTGGTCTTCATCCCCATTGCGGCGATCATTTCCGACAGATGGGGCCGCAAGAAGATGATGCTGTTGGGCATGGGTGGCTTGGCAATCTTCGCCTATCCACTGCTTACACTGATGCACCAGCAGGATGCGATGATGATTTTCTTGGGCCAGGTGGGCTTTGCAGCCCTGATTGCCACCTTCATGTCTGTAATCCCGGCAGCCATGGCAGAAATGTTCCCGAGTGAAGTGCGTGTGACCGCCGTAAGCATCGGCTACAACCTGACCTTTGCCATCTTTGGCGGTACAGCCCCGATGGTGGCGGTCTGGCTTATTGAACGCACCCATGATGACATGGCTTTTGGCTGGTATATGTCAGCCATGGCAGTCGTCGCCTTCCTGGTGGCGCTGACCCTGAAAGACAAGCGCAACGAACCACTTGAAGACTAGAATAGGAAAAACCGCCTGCTAGAAGAGATGCATCTTCTCAGCAGCGGTCTTTAACTCATCCCTGAAGTCGGGGTGGGCAATGCTGATCAGCAGTTCTGCCCGTTCTGCCAGCGAGCGCCCCTTCAGGTTGACCTTGCCATATTCGGTGACGACAAAATGCGTATCCATTCGCGTGTCGGTCACGGTGCCACCCTGGATGGTGGGCACGATCTTGGACATGGTGGTGTCTTTGGTGACGGATCGCATGGCAATGAATGACTTGCCGCCCCGTGACGCATAAGCCCCCCGGACAAAGTCGAGCTGCCCGCCCGTGCCGCTGAATGGCAGGCCACCAATGGCAGAGGCATTGATCTGGCCTGTGAGGTCAATTTCAATTGCAGAATTCACAGAGACCATTCGGTCATTCTTGCGAATGACGTAAGGGTTGTTCACCCATGATGCCGGGTAGCCGGCAATCGAGGGGTTGTCATCCATGAAGTCGTAGGTGTCTTTATCACCGATCGCGAGTGTGAAGACATGTTTGTGCGGCAATACCGTTTTGGCGCGACCATTCAGCACGCCTTTCCGAATGAGCGACACCATGGGCGGTGAAAACAGTTCGGAATGCAGGCCTAAATCTTCATGCTCTGCCAGGTGCTCTAACACGATATTGGGAATAGCCCCGATCCCCATTTGCAAGGTTGCCCCATTGGGGATTTCTTCTGCAATCTGGCCCGCAATAGCAATATCTTCCGGCTGGGCGGGGCCAAGTATGCCCTGCATGAGCGGCACATTGTGTTCCACGACCAGGTCGACATCGTTGATATGCACCTGGTTCTCGCCGAAGGTGCGCGGCATATTTTCGTTCACCTCCAAGATCAACTTCTTTGCATGAAGAATAACGGTTGCACCGTAGTCGGCATTCGTCCCCAGGCTAAAATAGCCCGCCCGATCCATGGGTGAGACCGTCACCATAAAAACATCTGGCGAAATATTTTCCGTCAGTAGCCGCCCCGCCTGGTGGAACATGCAGGGAATGTAGCCGACCCAGTCTTCGTCTTGATCGCGGCCCTGCTTGGCCAGGGCTCTGTCATAAGCACTCATAAAAAGGGGGTGCGGATGCACGCAATGCATCAAGTCGGCCTGCAGGATGCTGTTATAGGCAGCTTCGGTCGAATGCATGTAAAACAGGTCGAGGCATTCATAGGCGCCTTCTTGGGCGCGCTGCGCCAGGGCCTGCATCAACGCCGGCGGCATCGACGCGCTCATCCCCAGAACAACATTGGATCGGTCGTCGATCGTGGCGACAGCCTGGGCAGCCGAGACGCACTTGTCCTGATAGGTTTGCTGATAGACATTCATGCTGAACTGGCCCTAGATTTCGGGCTTGGCCCGCAGCCGCAAGCCGCTGCCCGAGGTCTTGCCAGCAGAAATCGAAACGATCGATGCTTTGGCCAGAACAATGAACTCGCCCTGTTCCGATTCGAAAGGGAGAAATTGCCGTTCATCGTTCATGACGTCTACCAGCCGGTCGTGGACAGGAACAAACAGATATCCCTCTATGTCACTGCCATCATATTGACGGATAGTCACAGCCGTTTTGTCTTTGGTTGGAATGAAACTGTCTGCCATTCTTTTGATCCTCTGGCGTCAGTAGATTTCAAAACGCGACCGCCAAAGCACATTCAATCCGCCGGTGTCGCAACCCCTTGCATCGCAAGCCCAAAGCATGACGGACAAAGCCATTTTGTCAATGTTTGCATTACCTTCACGCCATCAACTTATTGCGAGCCATCCAGCCAAACCCCTTATATTTAGTCCGCCAGAGCCTCTTCCAGCTCCTCCTGGAGAAGCAGCCAGTTCTCCTCTTCACGCGCCAAATCGTCTTTGATCTTGGCCAACTCGCGACTCATTGTTTCAATTTTTACGGATTCAGTCTGTTCATAAAATGTTGGGTCCGCCAATTGCGTTTCCAGCACCTGCTGGCGCCTCTCCAGCGCGGCGATCTGTTTTTCCGCCTTCTTAACGGCAGACCGCAAAGGGGCCGTCTCTCGCCGGCGTTCCTGTGCTGACCTGCCCACCTTTTTGGGTGCTTCTTCGACCTTGCCCTTCTTGCCCCCGCGACCGCTGCGTTGGCTGAGCAGTTGGGTCTTGTACTCTTCGATATCACCTTCAAAGACAGAAACCGCACCGTCCTGGACCAACCAGAGCCTGTCTGCCACCGTCTCCACCAGATGCGGGTCGTGGCTGACAACGATAACAGCGCCTGGGAAATCATTGAGCGCATGAACCAGCGCCTCACGACTTTCAATATCGAGGTGGTTTGTCGGCTCATCAAGGATCAGGATATGCGGGGCGTCAATGGCCGCCATAGCCATCAGCAACCGCGCTTTCTGGCCGCCTGACAGGCGCTCAACCGGGTTTTCAACAATGTCGGCGCCGATCCCCGCCGCGCCAAGACGTGAACGGATCTGCGCATTCCCTTCATCCGGTCGCAAACGCACCATGTGCTGGAAGGGCGTTTCCCCTTCCACCAGTTCATCGAGCTGGTGCTGGGCAAAAAACCCAACACGCAACTTCGAAGGCTTGGTCAACTTGCCGTCCATCAAGACCATGCGCCCGGCCAAGAGCTTGGACAGGGTCGACTTGCCCTCACCATTCGCGCCCAACAGGGCGATGCGGTCATCCTGGTCGAGCCGGAGGTTCATCTTCTGCAGCACCGGGGTGCCGTCATAGCCAACGCTACCCCCTTCAATCGTCACGAGCGGCGGCGGTAATTCTTCCGGCCCGGGGAAATGAAACTCCGCGATCCGGTTTTCAGTAACCCCGGCAATGGGTTGCATCTTCTCTAACAATTTGAGGCGCGACTGTGCCTGGCGCGCCTTGCTGGCCTTGTACCGGAACCGGTCAACATAGGCCTGAATATGCGCCCGCTGGGCATCTTGTTTGCGCTTCATGCTTTGCTGTTGTTCCAACTGCATGCGGCGCTCGGCATCGAACTGGTCGTAGGTGCCGGTGTAATAACTGAGTTTCTGGTCCATCAGATGCAGAATACCCGTCACAGACCGGTTCAACAGCTCCCTGTCATGGGAGATGACCAATACCGTGTGCGGATATTTCGCCAGGAAGCTTTCCAACCAAACAGTGCCTTCCAGGTCCAGATAGTTCGTCGGCTCATCAAGCAACAGCAGGTCGGGTTCTGAAAACAGCACCGCGCCCAACGCCACACGCATGCGCCAACCGCCGGAAAATTCATGGCAAGGGCGCGCCTGGGCGGCTGCGTCAAAACCCAGCCCTGCCAAAATTGTTGCGGCTCGCGCTTCAGCAGAGTGCGCATCAATATCCGCCAGGCGGGTATGGATATGGGCGATACGTTCAGGGTCTGTTGCTGTTTCGGCCTCAGACAAGAGTGACGCCAGCTCCACATCGGCCGCCAGCACCGTTTCCAGCAGGCTATCGTCACCGGCCGGGGCTTCCTGCGCCACACCGCCAATGCGAAAATTACGCGGTACTTCAATCTCACCAGATTCGAGCGACCATTCATTGCGGATCAACCGGAACAGGCTGGTTTTACCTGTGCCATTGCGCCCCACAATCCCTACCTTGTGGCCGGTGGGAATCGTGGCCGAGGCATCACTGAATAGCGGCTTGCCCTCAATGGCAAAGGATATGTTGCGAATGCTCAGCATGGCACGGGTGTGCAGGCTTGGCGGCTGTTTGTCAACGGGCTGCCGCTTCTATAGGATCGACCCCCTAGAGGGGGAAACAATTGAGCAGCCATCCGCAGCAACCAGACAATACAACGTCGTCATCTACCGTCGTAGGCGGCGGCATGAAGAAGGTGCTCTATACGCTGCAAACGGCGCAGCGCATGGGCCTGCGCAAGACCTCCAAAGCCATGACAGCGCACAATGCCTGCAAGGCCTGCGCCCTGGGCATGGGTGGCCAAAAAGGTGGTATGACCAACGAGCTGGGGGAGTTCCCCGCATTTTGTAATAAGAGCATTCAGGCCCAGTCCAGCGATGTACAGCCGCCTATACCAGAAGAAATATTCCAGCACCCACTGCCCGAGTTACAGGAACTTTCCGGGTATGAAATGGAGCATCTCGGGCGCTTGAACGTACCGCTCTACAAGACGGCTGGCAGCGAACGCTATCAGCCCATCGCCTGGAGCGACGCCTTGGCGCTGGCCGCCGACAAATTTGCGGCCACCGACCCGGCGCGGACGTTCTTTTATTCTTCCGGGCGGTCCTCCAACGAGGCCGGGTTTGTGCTGCAATTGCTGGCCCGCCTTTACGGCACGAATAACGTCAACAATTGCTCCTATTATTGCCATCAGGCCACCAGCGAGGCATTAGCCAGTTCCATCGGTACCGGGACATCGACCATTGAGCTCGATGACCTGACGGGCTGTGACCTGATCTTCGTCATTGGGGCCAATCCGTCGTCGAACCACCCGCGCTTCATCCACAAGCTGATGGATTGCCGCAACAGAGGCGGGCATGTGGTCATTATCAACCCGGCCAAGGAACCCGGGCTGGTCAAATTCGCCGTCCCCAAAAGCCCGAAAAGCCTGCTGAGCGGCGGCACCGAGATTGCCACTGCCTATCTGCAGCCCAAAATCGGCGCCGACATTGCCCTGTTCAAGGCCATCGCCAAAGCGCTGCTGGAAATTAACGGGCAGGACGACGCGTTTTTGGAAACCCACGCCGAAGGCATGGAGCCGTTCTGCGCCGACATTGAAGCCCAACACTGGGATGCTCTGTGTGCACAATGCGGCGTGACCAAAGCCGATATAAAGCATGTCGCCAAACTCTATGCCCAGGCAAAGAATGTCGTCTTCGCCTGGGGTATGGGTATGACGCACCACCTGCATGGCGTTGAAAACATTGAGTATATTTCAAACCTCGCCTTACTGCGGGGCATGGTCGGCAAGCGCTATGCCGGGCTCTTGCCCCTACGCGGCCATTCCAATGTGCAGGGAATTGGCACTATTGGAGTCACACCCGTATTGGCGCAGGATGTCTTCCACCGTATGGAGGCAGCGCTGGGCGTCACCCTGCCAACCTCGTCCGGTTTCGATACGATGGCCGGCATGCAGGCCGCCCATAACGGTGACATTGGTGCGGCATTGATCATGGGTGGCAATCTCTATGGTGCTAACCCCAACAGTAGCTGGGCTGCTGAAGCGCTCAACAAAATCGGCTTTAAACTCTTCCTGACCACCACGCTGAATCCCGGCCATGTGCACGGCGTTGAAAATGGCGAAAGCCTGATCCTGCCGGTTACCGCACGGGATGAGGAATGGCAGCCCACCACCCAGGAATCCATGTTCAACTTTGTGCGGCTTAGCGATGGCGGCATTGCCCGGTTGGACAATGTAAGACCAGAGACAACAATTCTGTGTGACCTGGCTGGCCGCCTGCTGCCCGACAGCCCAGTGGACTGGCAGGCCTTCAGCCGCCATCAGACAATCCGGGAGGCCATTGCAGAAATCGTTCCCGGCCTCGAAGAACTCGCGAGCATCGATGTGGCCAGGAAAGAATTCCATATTGCAGGCCGCCTGATGCATGAACAGACCTTCAAGACCAAGAGCGGCAAAGCGCGCTTCAACACCCGCCCAACGCCGCAGGCGCAGGGTGAGTTGATGCTGGCAACGGTGCGCAGCGAGGGGCAGTTCAACACCATTATCTATGAGGAAAAGGATACATACCGCCAGACGGAGGATCGCTGGTGCGTCATGATGTCGCCTGAGGACATAGCATCTCGCAGCCTGCAAGACGGGCAGACTATCACCCTGAAATCCGCCCACGGCACCATGCAGGATGTAACGCTTTATACGCACGACCTGTCGCCGGGCAGTGTGATGGCCTATTTCCCCGAAGCCAATGTCCTGGTCGGCACCGATGTTGACCCACGCAGCAAAACGCCCGCCTTCAAGGCCACCCCTGTTTGGATCGAATAGCCATGAAGATTTCACTCTTTACCATCGACATTCCACAAGCGCAGTTGGATGACCTGCATGACCGCCTGCGCAACACCAATTGGCCGCATGATTACGGCAATGACGACTGGCAATACGGCACTAACACGGCTTATTTGCGCGACTTGGTCGACTACTGGATCAATGAGCATGACTGGCGTGCAGCGGAAGCCGAAATCAACAGCCACAATCACTTCAAGACCGACATCGACGGCATGCCTATCCACTTCATTCATGAGAAAGGCAAAGGGCCAGAACCTATACCCCTCATTTTGTCACATGGCTGGCCGTGGTGCTTTTGGGACCTTCGCGAGGTCATCGGCCCGCTGACCGACCCGGAAGCCCATGGCGGCCAGGCAGAAGATGCCTTTGACGTTGTCATACCGTCGCTGCCAGGCTTCGGCTTTTCGACACCTCTGGCAACACCTGGCATCAATTTCTGGCGCACCGCTGACATGTGGCACAAACTGATGAAAGAGGGATTGGGCTACGATCGATTTGGCGCACAAGGGGGCGACTGGGGCGCGCTGGTCACCAACCAGCTTGGTCACAAATACGCCAACAGTCTGATCGGCATTCACCTGACGAATGTAATCCCCTTCACCCTGTTCAATACCGAACGCCCGTGGGACATCACCGGTGGCAACACGGTACCGGAGGACATCACCTGCGAGGCGCGCAAAGCCGCTCATGCTCGCCAGGAACGCATTGCCAGCCATGTCGCCGTCCATGTGTTGGACCCGCAGACGCTTGCCGTTGGATTGCATGATTCACCCGCCGGGCTGCTCTCCTGGCTCGTGAAGCGCCGCCGCGCCTGGGGCGACTGTAATGGCGATGTGGAAAGCCGGTTTACCCGTGAGCATCTGATCACGACGACGATGATCTATTGGCTGACCAACAGCTTCAATACCTCTGCCCGCTATTATGCCGAGGCCGCCCACAACCCCTGGCAACCAGCCCACACGGGTACGCCGCAAATCACTGTCCCTGTGGGTGTCACCCTGCTGGAAGGGGACAATCCCGGTGGGTTGGGGCGCGATACATCCGGCATGTTTGATGAACACTACACCAATAGCCACCCCACCGGCGGGCACTTTGCCCCCATGGAAGAACCAGAGGTCGTGGTCGCAGATATTCGCGCCACCTTCAGGTCTCTACGATAACCTCACCCTTGGTCAAATACCGATCTCGACTCTCGGGGCGCTATCAACGTCCGTTTCGACCCGGTCACGGCATTCGAACAGGCGATCTGGCGCTATCCCGAATTCCGCTGTGATCATCTGTTTCACAGCAGTCTGACGCGAGTCAGCCAGGATTGTGAGCCTTGCATGCTCATCCTCGGCAATCGACGAGGCCATGATATCGGGCATGGTTGGCGCTGGCGGGGTCGGCTGACCCAATGCCACAGCATCTGCCACCGCCTGTTCGTGGGCCACGGCTGCCTCGAGCAATGCAATTTCATGCGCTGGCCGCCGCAACACGGCAAGGTCTTCCCGCGTTGCGACACCACAGACGAGAATGGACAGTTTTGGACGATCGTTCATCAGCGTTGCAACGGACCCGACATACTCTTGCGCCTTGCTGTCCAAAGTGGCGTCACCGTCCTCGAAAATCACCGGTTCGAAATCCACGCCGCCATCGTCTTTGGAGATATCCCCCAACAGTGCAATTGGGAACAGAACCTTCAGCGTTGTGACCACAGCACCCGATATGGCATTGCCAATGGCCATGGAAACAACACCAGAAATACCGAAGTTAGGGTCATCCAATTGGCCGGAGATCGGGATATTGAGCTCGATGTTTCCGTCTTTGTCCTGCAACAGGTTGATGGCGGTATCCACCGGCAAGTCCACTTGTTCAGCAAGACTATTTTTCGCAAACTCGTCCAGTTCTTCCAGCTCAATACGTTGGATCAGCCAGTCCGTTTCCGCATCCAGCCTGCCGTTTGCAGCATTACCACTGAAGTCCATTTTCTACCGACCGGACTTGAGATTAACCCCCATAGCGTCAGCGGCATAGGCAGATATATCCGGCAGCGCCAATCGGTCCAGTTGACCTGACACGTCAAAAGCTGCGCCGCCCGGGGCAAATGGCCGGACGGTGCCGGCAAGTTGAAGCGTTGTATTCTCTCCGTAAGCGGCATCCAGCGACACATCGGTGGCAATGTCGGGTTGCGCCATATCCATACGACCAACACGCAACGCAGCAATCCTCAGTTCATGCTGAATAGGCTGGGCCAGGCTGGCGTCATTCAGGGCAATAACCGCCTCATCTGCAAATATGACTTCATCAACAGCCAGTTGTAAACTGGCGCTCGCGTCCTCACGAGGCTTTTCACCGTCCAGTTCCGCCGGCCCTTCACCGCCAGGCATAAGCGAAAGTTCGGCAATCCATTCGGCAGTTCGATGAAGGGTAACGGTCACGCCCCCAAAGACAATCGCACCCAACTCAATACTCTGCGTCTCGCCAGCACGTACGGGGCCAATCTCCGTACGCTCAACGAAAACACCGCCTTGCTCCTGAGTTTCTAAAGCGGCAAGCCCTTCAAGCAGAACGGAGTCGGCAGCGTATTGCCCTGCTGAATCTGCCGTCAGCGCATCGATGGCAGCAGAGGCAAAACTCAGCAGCGGCCCACGCTCACTGCTGATCTCCAGGGAACGATTGTCGATATTGGCAGAGAAGTCCCAAGCCAGTCCATCCGCTGACTCTGAAGCTTTAGCCTGCTCCACATCGACACGAATAGAGCCCAACGACACCGAGGGCGCACCCTCAATAACAATACTGAACGGCTCAATAGATGCTGTCCCTTCAACACTCAGGCTGAGGTAGTCGCGCGACTGAATTTCACCATTCAGGGCAACATTGGCATACCCGGTGAGCGATGGACCGACATACAGTCGATCCAATGGAAAATTGTCGACGCCAATGTCAAAATCGATATCCAGCTCTTCTGTAAACGGGCGCACACGCATCGAAGCATTGATTTCCGCACCCTCAAAACGCGCCTCAAGATCCAGACGACCCGGCATCTGCGGTGTCCATTCCTTCAAGTTCTCGATCAACGACTCATCAAGAAGTAGCAACCCCGACAGCTCTGGCTACCTAATGGCAAGCTTGGCGTCAGCCAATTCCAAACGCGTCAGCCCGAACACCCAGGCGGACTCATCTTCACCGTCGCTAGCAAGGCTGGGCAAATTGGGTATCGATATCGTGCCGTCGGCGCCGCGCTCAACCTTAAGCGTCAACCCGGTTAACCTGGCACCAGTGACGTCGACCCGCTGCTGGGACAAAGGCCCCAGGCCTAGAAACAGTGTCAGACCATCCAGGTCTGCGATCTGCTTATCGCCACGGTTGAGGGCCAATGGGCCAGTCTCCAAACCCATATTGAAGACATTGAAATGGACTTCTTCCAATCCTTCAGCATGCAAACCGTAGTCGGCTAAATAATCTTCCAAATAACCGCGTAGAAAAATGGAAGGCAAAAAGTACAGGGCCAAAAATACGGCAGCTATGAAGCCACCCAGGATCATAAAGCGATTTCGTCTGCTAATTGTCGCCATATTCTCTTTGGTTGCGGGCTATTCCAGATCTTCCGAGAGTACGACTGACCACAGAACTTGGCAAGACGAGTACAGATGGCATAATCACCAAAAAGGGGGCGTATATGGACATCGTAGATTCGCAAATTCACTTCGGCCCGGGCGGCATAGACGACATTCTTGCCGAGATGGACGCTCTTGGCATTCAGGGCGTGCTGGTCGATGAGTTCTGGGGTCTGGAAACCTGGGGGCCAGGCTACACACTACCGAATGGCACCTTTCGCCCCACACGCCCGACTGTGGAACTCGCCGGCGCCCTGCACCCGGACCGCTTTTCCTACGTCGCCCGTGTTGAGCGCACCGACCCGGAGGTTTTGGCACTCATTCGCATTGCTGATGATGACCCGCATTGCCGAGCGATCCGTGTGATCCCGGCAGTTTCACCCGACGAGTTGGAGGCGATGGCGAATGGCGGCTATATCGACATATTCCAGACCTGCCAGGAAGTCGGCATGCCAATTTTCCTGTTTATCGCCGGGCATGTCGAGTTGCTGCACCCCTATCTGGACCAGTTCCCCGACCTGAATTTTGTTGTCGACCATTGCGGCATGCCCATGGAAGCCGGCGTTGTTGCCATTGAAGGGGCCCCACCGCACCCCGGTCCGCAGCCTGCCTATTTTGAGGAAGTCCTCAAGCTGGCGTCCTGGCCGAATGTTGACCTGAAATGGAGCCATGCCCAAGGCATGTTTGGTGAGCTGGACTATCCCTCACCTGGGCTGATCCCCTATTTGCGCCGGGCTATTGAAGCCTTTGGCGCAAACAGGATTACCTGGGCATCCGACTGGGGTGGCAACCAGACCGGCGAAACATGGGCGCAGCTGGTGCACTACCTGCTCGACAGCGACGGCATTACACCCGAGGAAAAGGACTGGATCTTCGGCGCGACGTTGCGCCGTATCCTGGATTGGGAAAAACCTGCACCCTAATATACGCCGCCCAGCTTGGTGTGGTCCCAGCTGATCGTGTTAACCGGCGTGAAGCGGATAATCACCCGTTTACGCGCTGCATAGGCAATGCCTTCCAACTCTTCTTCCGGGAAGCCTTCTTTGGCCGGGTCACGTTGCAGGCGAATGTTCTTCATGGTCTCTACCACAAAGTCATTGTCGTCGATAATCTCGGCCGTCGCCTGCATGACAACTGACTTCAGCTCTTCATATTCGCCACCAGACTCAATGAGCAGGGCTGCCTTGTTGTCGCGCTCGAAATTCTTGACCTTCTGGCTCGCCCCATAGGTGGAGACCAGAAAACGCCCTTCGTCATCCGTATAGAAAAACATCGGCATCGGGTGCGGGAAGCCATCGGGTGAATTGGAAACGATGATCAGCGTCTTTTCAGCGCGCACATAGTCGTGCAATTCCTCATCATTCATCATGATCATATCGCGGCGTGATGCCATGGGGGCCTCCCGTTAATCAAAAACCAGCTGCCCTGATCGATAGGAATATCTATCGCCCGCTGCAAGAGGTTTTTGCGCTATGCCCTATCGCTGCCGCTTGGCAGACTGCACCAGGTTTTCCAGCGACTGCAGGAATTGCGACCGGTCCTTCTGCGTAAAGGACGGGTTGTAGTTGCCACCCTCACCCGTCTCGCGCAAATGCGACTTCAACTCCCGCATCGCCAATGCATTGCCGATATTATTAGGCGTAAAGGCTTTGCCGGTAGGGCCGAGCACCAGGGCCTCATTTTCCAGGCAGCGAGAGGCAAGTGGGATATCCGCCGTAATGCAGATGTCCGCTTTGCCAATATTGTCTGCGATCCAATTGTCGGCTTCATCTGGCCCTTCAGAGACAACCACCAGTTCGACCTGTGGGTGCGGCAGGTGAATCCAGGCATTGGCCACCAGAAAAACAGAAAGCCCGTGACGCTCGGCGACACGGACAATCTCTTTTTTGACGGGGCATGCATCCCCATCGATATAGATGGCTGGATTATACAGAGCCGTCTTTCTTCAACTTGGCACCCAGTGCAGGGCCGCCCGGGTCGCCCACGAATTCATGACTAGCGGGGTTCCCCATCAGGATGGAACCAAGGTCTTGATAGAGCGGGTGAGCAATCCAGCGGTGGGTGGCTGCGCCATGGGCATCGCGCAATTTGCGCTCCAGCGGGTTCTCCATATAGGAGGTACTGGTGCCCGCAGCGTTGTGAATAACATCAACAATTTCCATGCAGCTGTCGCCGGCATAGATGCAGGCCAAGCGCGCATTCTGGGTCGTTTCAGGCCCAGGCAATTCGGCCCCGGCCAACAGTTCTTCCTCCACATCATGGAACGCATCCATAAGGTAGGCATAGGCCGCACGATATTTGGCTTCGCTCTGCACCAGCTTGTACTGGGCAATCGGCCGATCCTTCAGCTTCGACGGCGACAACATCGGCACTTTGTTATTGGTCAGGTCGACAAACGCATCCAGCGCACCACGGGCCACACCAATGGCAATAGCGGCCTTGTTATAGGCCAGACGCAGCGGTGTCGGTACGCGGAAGGCCGGGTTGTCGTAATGGGCGGGGAAGCTGATCAGCTCAACATTGGCGAATTTCTCAGGCACATAGGCACCCTCGGCCAACACGCTATGGCTGCCGGAGCCGCGCAGGCCCGCAACATCACATGTATCCAGGATCGTGTACTCAGACTTGTTCAGGAACCACATGCTGATGATGGGATTGCCATTGTCGTCGCAAATGGGGGCGTCATTTTCGATGACGGGCGCACCCATGAAGCACCATTCAGAATTATGCACGCCGGAGATAAAGGTCGTTTCACCCCAAACCTTATAGCCGCCATCATCCTGTTTGATCGCATAGGCAGGCTTGGAGCCCGGGCCACCGCCACCGCACATGACAACGCGTGGGTTATCGAGGAAAACCTCTTTAGCCAGCTCTTTATCCATACCGCCTGCAGTCATGGCATTGATTTCTGAGACCAGCATCACGTTCCAGCCGACGGAAGCGTCGATGGCGGAAATATCAGCAAGGATATCAATGGTTTCTGTAATGGTCGCATCGTCGCCGCCAAGTTCTTTCGGCATGGCAAAGCGGAAAATGCCCGCGTCGATCAAGGCGTCCTTTGTGTGCTCCGGCAGGCGGCGCAGGTCCTGCGCTTCGTCACCGCCCTTGGCGATCACATCAGCGAGTGCAGCAACCCGTTCGCGCGGTTTAAGCTCCAGCAGATTTTTCATTGTATCTTCCTTCCCGTTTGGAACGTTTCATCGGCAACAAGCCCGCCCTTTGGCGGCGCGATTCCGTCATTACGGGAACATCTAACCCCAGCAGGCAAACCGTGCCTGTGATTAGGATCAATTCTGCGGATTATTGTGAACACACCCAAAATCACTAGGCGCGCAGCAATCGCTTGGCATTGGCCGTCAATACATCCATGAAACCGTCTGGCAGGTGTGGGTCTGCCTGGTCCCAACCGGCAAAATTGGTGCCGAAAACCAGCTTTTCATCACCAACTATGTCACGCATCAATTGCAGGGACCGTGGCTCATGCACATTGGTGTCAAACCACAGCTTACCCAGTATTTCTTCATAGGCGCCTTCCGCACTCAGGGAGGCGGGTGCCCAGGGGCGTACCCGGCTGGCCTGTGCCATGCGGCCCAAAAGGAACATCGCCGCCCCACCGCCATGGCTAAGGCAGATATCAATGTCCGGGTGACGCTCCAGCACCTCCCCAAAAATGAGCGAGCCCACTGCAATGGTTTCAGAGGCAGCAAAACCCGTTGTCAGGGCCATGTCGTAGCGGTCGAGATGCGGGTCGCCCGCCGGACCGTCGATCCCTGCCGGGGCGGGGTGAATAAACAGCGGCACATTGAGCTTCACGCAGGCCTCGTATAGTCGGTCCATCTCTGGGTCATCCAGCGGCATGCCGAAATCTGTACCGATATAGCCCCCGAGCAGGCCCAGTTCCTGTACGCCCCGATACAGCTCTTCAACAGCGGCGCCGACATCCTGCATCGGCAGGCCAGCAAAACCCGCCAAACGATCTGGATAGCGAACAGACAGGTCCTGCAGACCTTCATTATATTTCTGGTTAAAGCGCACCGCATTGGGCACATCGATATAATGAAAGTAAGTCAGCGGGTTCGGTGAAATGACCTGAAAATCAATCCCTGCCTTGTCCATCGCCGCAATGCGTCGGTCCGGGTCCATGAACGGACTCTGGCGATATTTCACGCCATGCAGCGTGTAGCCGCCGACACGAAAGACGGCAGGCTTGCCGGGCTCTTCCGTTAGCTCCGGCCCATGTTCGCCAGCGGCGCCCATGGCCATGTCGAGCACCGCATGGGCGTGCACATCAATCGATTTTGCTTCTTTCAAACCGGTCATTCTATCCTCAATTGATCAGGCATTTGTAAGGCCAAGCCCCAACCCGCCATCTACCTCTACCGATGTCCCTGTGGTCCATTCTGCCCGCAGCAGATAGTCCATGGCCTCGGCGATTTCTTCTTCCCTGCCAATGCGTCCCAACACATGCGATGAGGCCATGTCATTCAGCCGTTTGGCCGCTGCTTCGTCATCAAACAGGCCCGCCCGCTGGTTAATTTCCGTCAGCACCGCGCCAGGCACAATGCAATTAACCCGGATATTCTGGCTGCCCAGTTCTGCGGCCAGCACCTTGGTCAGGGCTTCCACAGCCCCCTTACTGGCGGCATAGGGTGACGCACCGGGAAAAGCCCGCCGGGTGTGTACCGATCCCATAAAGACAATCGCCCCGCCTTCTTTGGCGAGATGCGGCTGGGCCAGCCCTGTCAACATCATGCCTGCCACCACATTGGTATGGAAAATATCCAACAGGCCCTGTTCGTCCAATTCGGCAATAGGACCACGCATCATGTTGCCCGCATTGTTAACCAACCCATGCAACCCACCACCATGGGCAACAGCTGCTTCAACCAGACGGTCGCGATCTTCCGCCTTGGTAATATCCGCCTGCAGACCCAGGCAATTCGGCCCGATGGAGTTGGCAACAGCCTCAATTTTTTCCAACCGACGACCACAAATGGTCACGCGCGCACCGCGTACTGCGAAGTAGCGGGCCGCCCCTTCGCCCAGCCCGGAACCCCCACCGGTTATGAGGATCGACATGCCTTCAACGGAGCGCATCAGATATCCCTCACTTCGTCATCACGGCCCAGCAACCACAGGGCCGACCGCTTGAGCAACCGCGCATGGCTGGGGTGGGCCACAGATTCTGGCCCATGACCCAGCGCGTCATAGACCGACCGTCCGTCGCCTACCTGGCGCGCGACCATCAAGGGCTGGCGGCCTTCAGCAGCCTCGGCAAATAAAAGACCCGGCGCATCATCGGCCGCTGCCAGATGATGATAAATTTCATCATGCACGGTGAAGTCATCAATACCCGCGACAATGGGATGCGCAGTAGAATTAACCTTGATATCGATATCGTCAATTTCGGGGTGGTGAGACTGTCCCCACTGCCAGGCGACGCCGAGCAAGTCTTTCCACTCCGGCCAAATATCAAAACAAATACTTGCCGTATGCAGACCAAGTAGACCGCCGCCACCCTGCACAAAGGTAGTCAGCGCATCGCGGCTAGCCTGAGAAAGCTCCATCGCCCATTCGTCCCGATAGGGGATGTATTTTTCGTGTTGGATCATCCGCCAACGCAGGCAGTTCATCGTCACCATGTCATAGTCATCAAGGCCACCCAGCGCCCCTTCAATATCCATGGTGATGGTCGACTGGATACCCAATGGCTCCAGCTGCGCCGCCAAGGCAGCTGAGCTTTCCTCAAAGGGGTGGAAAATCCCCCCGGCAATGATCAGGTTCTTCTGCATTGGTTCCTATTCCGGGCGCTCACGCGGCAATTGCGCCAGCACGGAGTTGATCACACCGCCATCAACAGCCAGTTCCTGCCCAGAGATATAGCTGGCGGCATCAGACGCCAGGAACATCACCGCCTCTGCCACGTCTTCTGCGGTGCCGAGGCGTCGCAGCGGCACGCCACCACCCCGCAATTCTCGCACCACCGGGTCCTTGAAGAAGGGCGCAGACATGCCGGCATCAATAAAGCCGGGGGCTACCGCGTTCACACGGATGCCGGACGGGCCCCATTCCACAGACATCAGCTCTGTCATCTGCGCCAGGCCAGACTTTGTGGCCCCATAAGCACCGCCACCCGGTGCCGGGTGAATACCGCCCATGGACGTAATATTGACCATGGCACCGCCGCCATTGGCCATCATCGCCCGGGCCGCAATTTGCGAGACAATGAACGTGCCGACAAGGTTGACGTCGACCACGTCTTGAAAGTCTTGAATAGCCAGCTCTTCCAGCGGGCCAAAACGCACCAGCCCGGCATTGTTCACCAGCACATCCGGCGCGTCGCCAAAGGCATCAAAAGCAGCCTGTACCTGCTCGGCATCGCGAATATCGGCAGCGAGCGCGACAACATTGTTATGCGCGTCCGCCAGGGGCTGAACCATATCGAGGTTCATATCAATCGCCCCGACACGATAGCCCTGATCTAAGGCCAACTTGGTAATAGCCGTGCCAATATCGCCGCCCGCGCCCGTTACGATTGCCTGTTTCATTATTCCCCCCGTTTCTTGGTATAGCGCCCAGGAAAGAGCACAGGGTATGCACCCCAATTGCGCCGTTCTGTTGTTTCGTCTTCTTGTGGCGGATTAGCCGCATCAACCACGGCACCATGGTCCAGCAACGCCCGGACCAGCAAGGCAATAATGCCATATTGATGGGTCGCCGGGTCGTACCTGCCCTTCTGGGCCGTGCCACCATCCAGGTCGCGCCCCAGGCAGATATGAATACCCACCCCGAAGGTCAGCCCCCAGGGTTCCCGCCCCTCCGGCACCTGCCGGTGCGGGTCATAATCATCTGCCGTAGGCCCATAGATGCTTTGGTCTCTGTTGGCAGCATGCAGATTAAGCACCACGCGATCATCTTCATCAACAGGCCCTGCACCGTCTACCTCTGCCGGGCAAACGGGCCTGCGCCAGGCAACCGGGCTGGCGGGCCGCAACCGCAGGGATTCATGGACACAACGCTGCAGAAACAGCATGTCATCCTTCGCACGCTGCAGATCTTCGGGGTACAGCTCGCCCCAGACCATCAAATCATGCAAGGCATGGACAGTTGCATTCGCCGTACTGTGCGACCCCGCCTGCAGATAGAAGGCGATTTCGCGCCGCAACAATTCCGGTTCTAGCGGCAGTTCCGATTCGCCCCGCAACAGCTCACAGAGAATATCGCGTGGCAGCTCAGCCTCGGTAATGGTGCCCGCGTCCAGCGCTGCTAGGGCCTTACGGCGGCGCGCAATAGATGGCTGCAGAAATTGTTCGTCAAAAACCTCCAGCGCCGCCCGCACTTCGGCGCGAACTCCTTCCCTGTCCCGCGTGGAATGCACCAGCGTGGCCCCTTCGCTGAACTTCTTCACCAACGCCAATAGGCTTGCTGTTTCTTCGGGCGACTTTTCCGGTCGGTCGACACCGGCAAAATCCGCTGTCAGGTTCATGGTAACCTGATAGCCAAATTGGACGAGGTCTGCCTGTCCTGCCTCCAGAAATGGCCTTAATGTTTCTTCCAATACTGCTGGGAACAGTTCCTGCTCGTAATAGCGCAGAAAGTCGCGTCGGAATATCCGGTGTTCCATCGCCCTGCGGGCACGATGCGGCGGCCCATGCAGCGTGAGCAAAACATCTTCCATGACAACGGCGCCTTCATCATACAGCGCTTGCCGGAGATTACGATTCAACAGCCCTGCCCGCGCCTCGACATAGGTGGCGACTTCGACTGTCCGTCGTGGTTCAACAGATGATGCCGACATGGTCTAGGTTTCCGGGCCAATCAGAACCGGATACAGGCCCCAATTCGGGCGTTCGGTCTTGGTATCCATTTGTGGTGCATGGTCGGGGTCTGGCCGCACATTATACGCCAGCAGCACCTGAACAATCAGGGTGATCGTGCCCAATTGGTGGTCCGCTGCGGCTTCATCGGACCGGGGCGTCACACCAGCTGCCAGATTCCGCCCGATACAGGCATGCATGCCCAACCCGAACGACAAGCCATAAGCCGCTGTAGAGCCAGACAGGTCACGGTTCGGGTTGAAGAGATCTGCATCCTCCCCAAAAACACTGGCGTCACGATTGGAGCCCATCAGGTCGATCACCACCAATTCGTCTTTATCCACCGCCGCGTCATTGGGCAAATGGGTCGGGCATTCGGCGCGCCGCATCGCCACAGGGCTGGATGGATGCAACCGCGCACTTTCATGCACACAGCGCTGAATAAACAATGGGTCGTCCTTCAGGCGTTGCTTGTCTTCGGGATGGGTATCGCACCAGTCGAAAATCTCATGCACCGAATGAACCAGCGAATGGATGCTGGTCTGGGCTCCCGCCACAAAGAAAAATGCCATTTCACGCAGCAATTCATCACGCGGCAGATCGATATTATCTTCATTGCGCAGCAAAACCGTCAGCACATCGCGCGGCAGGGCCTCTTCTTCGAGGTCACCCGCTTCAAACTGGTCAATAATGGCCTGTCGGCGATCAATCGACGGCTGCAGGAACCGCTCATCAAATTCTGCCAAAGCATCGCGCACTTCCTGGCGCACCCGTTCCCGGTCATCCTTGGAGTGTGCCAACGTCGTCCCCAAGGCAAAACTGCGCAGCAAGCGCAACAGCGTATCTGTTTCTTCTTCGGTCCTGTCAGGTCGGTCAATGCCTGCGAAATCGATGGTCAGGTTCATCATGGCTCGGAAGCCGAACTCGACCAGATCACCGCCGCCCTGATCGACAAAACGATCAATCGTTGCCTGCAAGGAGTCGGGAAACACTTCCCGCTCGTAATATTTGAAGAAATCGCGCCGGAAGACCTTGTTTTCCAGCCCACGACGCGCCTTGTGCTTGTCCCCATGCAGGTTCACCAGCACGCCGTCCATCAGCACCGCGCCTTCATCATAAAGGCCCTGGCGCAGGTCGCGCTGCCGCAGCGTTTTAGACGCTAGCTGATAGTCTTTGATCGGGTCGCTCACGCGCTGCCACCCTCGCGGGCAACCTCACGGGTCAGTATACGGTCGGCAAAGGAGCTAACTCGCCACCCGCTGATCGGCTGCCGCTCTGCTGGGCGGTTCATCAGGTCGACTTCCCTGCCACCCTTGAAGACATGCTTCAGGTTTTTGTGGTCGCCCAGGACGCGGATGTCCTTCACCGGGTCGCCATCAACCACCAGAATATCCGCCAATTTGTCCGCGCCAATCTCGCCGACCTTGCCTTCCAGCCCCAGCGCAAGGGCCCCGGCCTGGGTGCCACATTGGATGGCCTGCAAGGGAGTCAGCCCAAAGTCGTTGATGAAGATTTCCATCTCGCGATAGTGCCACTCGCCATAAGGTGTCAGCGCAAACCCACTTTCTGATCCGCATAGCAGGGGCACGCCTGCATCATAGGCTGCGCGAAGGGTCTTGGCACTGTCTTCAATCTCGCGGCGGAACACGTCTTTCAGCCCCGGGTCGCTACCAACTTTGTCGCCCCAATCGGCCAGATTGGCCTGGAACGTGAACGTCGGCACCAGCGGCACATTGGCCTTCACCACTTCTTCCAGCGCATAATCATCAATCAACGTGGCGTGCAGAATCATGTCGAACCCAGCCTTGGCCGCCGCAGCCGTGCTTTCACCGCCACGGCAATGGCCAACAACACGAATGCCCAAATCATGCGCGGCCTTGCAAACAGTATCGAGTTCTTCATCAGACCAAACACGTAGCTCGCCCAGGTGGCGCTGGCGCGGCACCAGGCCGGTGACATGCACCTTGATCCAGTCTGCGCCTGCTTTGATCTCTCGGCGCACCTCGGCAATGATTTCGTCCTTGCCGCGCACGGCCATGGCATAGCCCGCCCGGCCTTCATCGGGGATCATATGCCCGGCGGTACCGCCAACCGATGTAACCAGCGCATTACCGCCCGTGGCCATGCGAGGGCCTTCAACCACGCCGGCTTCAATAGCGTCGCGCAGGTCAATACCGGTCAGGAAAATCGAATCGGCATCGAAGATGCCAGTCACCCCGGCCAACAGCAATTTGCGGGCATTGGCCGCTGCAATGATAGCCGCCAGGCCCTCGCGCGAACGGTGGTTGAACAACTCGTCATTCGATGTCGGTTCGTCAAAAGTGATGTGGCAGTGGGCGTCAATCATCCCGGGCATGACGGTCATGCCCGTGGCGTCAATTTTGCGAATATCGTTGCGACCATCCGCCTGTTTGTCGGCGTCCGAGCCCGTCGCGGTGATATTTTCACCATCTACCAGCACCGATTCCGTGCGCATGGGCGCACCGGTGCCGTCTATTACATTGCCATTTTCAATCAGAATGCCCGAAGCCATGGTCTCTCCCCTTCTACGCATGCCGCCACGCGTATGCAGGCATAGTGTTCTATCAATTAGCCAAAAGCAATGGCAGGTTGACAGGCCCCCGCGCCGTTTCTAGCGTCCACAGAGGGGAACAGAAGGAGGGGACAATGCTCTACGCCATCAAGACATCACCGCAATACACCACCTGGGAAGATATGCTGTCTGTCTGGCAGACTGCCGACGAGATGGAAATATTCCACTCAGCGTGGAATTTTGACCACTTCTACCCCATCAATGTGCCCGACACGACCGGCCCCTGCATGGAGGCCTGGATCACGCTGACGGCACTGGCGCAGGCGACCAAGCGTATTCGCGTGGGCTGTCTTGTCTCCGGCATCGTCTATCGGCACCCAGCCGTGTTGGCGAATATGATCTCGACACTGGATATTGTCTCTGGCGGACGGTTAGAACTCGGCCTGGGCGCTGGCTGGAACGAGGAAGAATGCGACGCCTATGGCATCGAGCTTGGCAGCATGAAACAGCGTTTCGACCGGTTCGACGAAGCCCTCGCGGTCATCCATTCCCTGCTGACGCAGGAGGTTTCGAACTTCTCTGGTAACTATTTCTCCCTGACGGATGCGCGTAACAACCCGCCGCCCATCCAGCAACCACACCCGCCGCTACTGATTGGCGGCAATGGCGAAAAGCGCACCCTGCCCAATGTGGCTAAATATGCCCAGCACTGGAACTATGCTGCCTTCGACCTGGAGGGTTTTATCGCCAAGCGCGAGGTGCTGCACCAATGCTGTGCTGATATTGGCCGGGACCCGTCTGAAATCATGACCTCCATTCACCAGTCTGCCGAAATGGATAAGCTGGATGAGTTGGAAGAAAACTGCAAAGCCTTCAAAGAGGCGGGGTTGGACCTGATGGTGTTCTACCTGCCGCCGCCGCACAGTGCAGACGTTTTGAAGCCCTTGGCGGAATTGGCAGAAAGAGTTGGCTAGGCGCTATCAGCCTTCACGCAACCCGGCCTGCACCATAAGCGGCAAAATATCATCACGGAACTGGTTGAGGCCTGCCTCATAGTCCACCCAAGACAGGGTCAGGCCGTCAACGCCCGCATCGGCAAAACCCTGCAGACCTTCAACAATCTGTTCCTTCGTGCCAACCAGTGGCAGCGCCCCATAGCCGGCGATCATATTGGCGGCCATCGCCTCCCAATCATCCCCCAAAGCACTCTGTGAATTGGGAATCAGCACATCGAGCAGATTGCGCACGCCTTCCCAGTCACCCTGCTGGTTAACGTAATAGTCGACATAGTCCTGCGCTTCTTTCTCCGTTTCGCGGCAGACAATATAGGCTTGGCCAAACACCTGGATGTCACGGTCATATTCCTCTCGCGCCAATTGCTTCACGCCTTTGACGGCATCGCCGACTGTTTCCAGGTCGCGCGCCACCACAAAATTCAAATCCGTATGCTTGGCCGCAAAATGCTGGCCGCGCGGTGAATTACCGGCACTCATCAAAACGGGTGCCGGTGCCTGGACGGGCTTGGGTTCTGAATAGGCATCCGCCACCGGATAATACGGCCCGTCATAATCAAAGGTGCCATCGGTGGACCAAAGTGCTTTGCAGAGCGAAATCCAGTCATCGGCAACATCGTAACGTTCGTCATGGTCCTTCTGCGGCGCACCGAACATGGCGATTTCCTTGTCATTCCAGCCCGCCACCATATTGAGGCAGAACCGCCCGCCCGAGATGTGGTCGATGGTCGCCACTTCCTTGGCCGCGCGCACGGGATGAACCGTCGGGATATGGAAGGTAGAGAACAGCGCGATCCGGCTGGTGACAGCCGACAGGCCGGCCGCCCAGGTGAAGGGGTCGAAATTACGGTGGTTAAAATTGACCGAACCACCCATGCCCCGCCAACGGGCAACCGGCACCATGGCTTCAATGCCAATGGATTCAGCCAATTGGGCAATGCGGACAGATTCATCCCATTCGACCTTGATGGTCTCGGGCATGTCTGTCATCGAGCAGCCGCTCGAGACATTGACGCCAAAAATCCCGAGCTTTAGTCGATTAGCGCTGCTCAGGAGCGGATTTGTGCTGTTTTCATCAATAATGGCCATGGTGAACCTACATCTTTGAACCAATAAGATTGTCAATCACGGGGTAGGAATCGCTTTCCTCAACCATCGGCGTGAGGCTCTTGAACAACCACTTGCCATCAACGCGAACTAATTCGTCCTGATAGTAGCCGATGATGCGATGAAACTGGGTCGTGCCATCACCCACATTGCCCGTGTAGATCATCATGAACCGCCAGTGACCGGTGGCAGTGTCGCCATCAATCTGAATATTCGGGTTCGTCACCATATGGGCCGAATTGCGGATGGTGCCGCTGGACCGAAGATTATCCATAAATTCCCGAATGGCCGGGATACCCTCACACCGCGCTGTGCCAACAAAGTCCCAGACCCCGTCTTCCACAAAAAGGGCGGAAAGTGTTTCTGAATTGTGATCGTCGTCACAACCCGCGCAATAGCGTGCCTTGAGTTCCTGGATTCCCGCCAGGTCTTCCAACCGCTGCACACGGGCTGCCAGTTCTTCTATCGTCATGTTCCCCCCTAGGACATGGCTTCAACGGTAACCCGACAGACAGCAGACGCAATGAATTTTTGTGATCCAAAACAGCCATTTTTATATAGAGAGTGCATGGGAAGAAAAGGGCCCAGTAGAAGCCCTGTGGAAGCAGAATTTCATGTCTGGTCTACCAGAAAATATGCCGGCGGACGGCGATGCTGCATTTGCTCATATTGGCACAGTGACAACACCAAGCGTTGATGACCTAAAGATCATGGTCTGTCTGGAGGCAAGCGGCCAGGGCTTCTATCAGGCGCTGGCTGATGCTGCCCCCAATGAAGAGGCCGCCGACCTGCTGGCACGCAGTGGCCGGGAAGAAATGGCCCATGCCCACCGGCTGATCCGCGTGATCAAGATGCTGAACGGGGAAGATTTTGCCGTACCCGGACCGGATGAAAACCCATATTACGCTGTTCCCGAAGGGATTGCCCCCACACCGGACCTGATGGCCACCATCGCCGAAGGCGAATATGGCGGTGAAGCCCTTTATGAGGGTTGGGCACAGGCCCTGGGCGACCCTGAAATGGGCAAGCTGTTGCGCCAGAACGGCAAGGAAGAAAAAGGCCACGGCGAACGCGCCGAGCATGTTGCAATACTGCTTTAGCGCCGGTTAGTTAACAATTCTTAACTGCTGCAGCGTTGCTTTTCGACAGAGCAAAAGGCTCTACTATGGATGTGGGGATTATTTCTCCTCACCTTAACGACCCAGCAACCTGAATCCTGTTTTGCAGCGGAAGCAGAAGTTATATGGATGTACCCTTGCATAAAGCACTGAACGGGGGCTCTGAATCCGTACTGGTGGTAGAAGACAAACAACTGGTCAAGGATACCATTGTCACCATTCTGAAGAAGCTTGGTTATGACGTCATCAGTGCAGTTGATGGTCATGAAGCTTTGGGCCAGTTGAAGTGCTCCGGTTTCACGCCAGACCTGCTGCTGACAGATATCATGTTGCCTGGGTCCCTTAACGGACGGGAAGTGTCTGAGGAAGTTCTCGCACTGCACCCAGGCTGCAGGATTATCTATATGTCAGGCTATTCTGCCGACACATTGTCTGATCGCAACTTGTTACCCAGAGGCTCTGAGCGACTGTCGAAGCCTTTTTCCAGCAGTATTCTGGCGAATACAATCCGAAAGGCGCTAGAAGCAGGGGCATAATCAGCGCCCAAAAGCCTTTGCATGCGATTTTTCCATGATATGCTCTGGCGGTTGTTCGGCTTGCCGGACGGCATGGGTAAGGTTGTATTCGTGAGACCGGGTACGGATGACACGGGCAAAGCCTGTCGTTGCAATAATAGACGATGACAAGAGACTGCGCATGGATTTGGCGCGCTATCTTGAACGACATTCCTACAAGATTGAACATGGCGAGAGTTGTGCTGACGCTATGGCGTTCACGCAAGCCGACAATATTGACCTGATGATACTGGATCGCATTTTACCCGACGGCGATTCACTGGATGTCGCCCGGGAAATTCGGGTAGCAACCGACATGCCTATCATTATCCTTTCCGGCATTGGCGCAACCGAAGAGCGCGTCAACGGTCTGGAAGCGGGGGCGGACGACTATCTGCCCAAACCCGTGAGCCCAACCGAATTGCTGGCACGTGTTCGCAGCCAGCTGCGACGATCAGAGCGCTACAAGAATGAAAATGCACCCACGGCAGACCCTCTGAAGCTGGAAGACGGCACACGACTGGACGGGGTAAATGACAAACTGATTGGCCCAGACAATACGGTCATCAATCTGACCCAGATCGAAACCATCTTGTTAAGCCAGTTTATCGAGCATAAGTCGGCCAACCTGAGCCGAGAAGACCTGTATTACACCGTTCTCGGGCGGGAATGGGACTCATACGATAGGTCTATCGATGTACACATTTCCCACCTGCGCCAAAAAACTCAAGGGCGCCGGTTCCAATATTGTGATCAAGTCGATCAGGGGGCAGGGCTACAAGATGATTGTCAACACCGACGCCTAAGTCCCTAGTCGCGCAAAGCAGGCAGCACCTTCTCCGCAATATACCGTAAACGTGTTGTGCCGGATTCGACCGTCTCTCCGGGGAATCGCGACCAAAAATGAATATCTCGAATCTGCGGGTATGTATCGATCATCCCACGCAAGCGCTCAATCGCCATGTTGGCATCCCACAACTCGTAAAGACCGCCTTCAATCGCCGCAGCCGGCGTTTCAAATAGCGGCGTTTCTTCAGGCGGGCCAAAGGCACCCCAACTGATATATTCATTGGTCTGATATAGAACATGTTCGCCGATACGGGCGGCTTCGGCCTCCGGGTCTTCGGCAATAATGGCCCAGCAACCCGCATAAATACCGGTTCGTTCTTCTGGGGTGTTTTCGCTGTCCAACGCGGCAATATAGTCGTCATGACCAATACCGCCGGTGGACAGAAAACCATCAGCGATACGTGCCGCACGCTGAATCGCGGGCGACGCCATACCGCCCACGAAGATCCGGGGCGGGTTCTCTGGCACCGGGGTAATTCGCAAATCACCAATGTCAAATCGTTTGCCTGAGAAGTTGATCGCCTCACCCCGCCAGGCGCGGCGCAGAATTTCGATGCTCTCCTCAATCAGACTGGGCCGATGTGACAGCGAGCGCCCCGCCTGATCAAATTCAAGCTGCCGGTAGCCGATGCCAACACCAAGGTCGAACCGCCCGCCCGACAGGATGGACAGTGTTGCTGCATCTTCTGCAACCCGAAGCGGGTCGTGAATGGGCAGGATGATCAAATTCGTCCCAATCCGCATCGACTTTGTGCGGCTGGCTATGGCTCCTCCAATGACAAAGGGGGACGGTGTATAGCCATCGTCGCAATAATGGTGTTCGGTCAGCCAGACAGACGAAAAGCCCAAGTCTTCAGCCAGAGCGATCTGGTCTAGGCTTGCTTCATAGAAGCTTTCGAAGGGCACGACCCATTGTGTCGGGTTTCTGAAATCGGCCCAAATACCAAAATTCACTGAGTTACTCACGGTTTCTCCCCTCTTGCACTTAGCCGCCATTGGACCATTGCCCATAAATGATTGCCACCATTTTCTATGACTTCTCGAAAGGAAGTGATAATAGAAACCCGAATTAAGAAGGCGCTGGAAACTCGAAGGACACGTCCGTGACACAGCTCAATCACCCGGTCGAAAGGCCTACTTTTCCTGCACTCATGAGGGGCTTTTTCGGCCGCTGCCCGTCCTGCAATGAGGGGGAATTATTCGGGCGATATCTGAAGGTGGAAGACCACTGCCAGAATTGTGGCGAGGCCTATCACCATCATGAAGCAGATGACGCGCCTGCCTATTTCACCATTATGATCGTGGGTCACATTTTTGTGCCGCTTGCCATCATCGCCTTGCGCAACTGGGACCTGTCTGCAACGGCAGTACTGGCTGGCCTGGTCCCGGCCATATCCATCAGTTGCCTGGTCTTGCTACCCCGCATCAAAGGCGCATTGATCGCGGTTCAATGGGCAAAATTGATGCATGGATTTGACTATCAACAAAGCGCTGAACGCACTGTATAGCCGGCAATTTTAGCGACTATTGCCCCTGCCCAGACTGTACACGCCCGGTGGACAACTCAATAAATTTAATCACTGTATCCGCGTCGGGTACCGCTGTGGGGGTCAGCCCGTTCGAAGACTGGAAGTTAGCAAGCGCACTTTGCGTGGACGCATCAAAGACACCGTCGGCCTCTCCAGAATAGAAGCCCAATGCGCTCATTTCCGACTACATCCAGACAAGTGTTTCCTGCCGAACAGCGGCAAAATTATTGTCGACGCTCACTTCAACCAAACGCGAATTTTTCTGTACGCGATAGGGTTTGAGCGCATTCAGCAGTTGTGCCAACGATGTCTCAAATTTCATATCAGGCTTCGTGCTGCACAAATTCCGAACCATTGATGCCATGGCATTAGAGGAAACAACGGGCGAAGCATCGTAGGTGTCTGCCTGCAATTGGTTGATCCCACTGATATACCCGTCCATCCAGGACAGGAATGGTCGCAGCTGGACAGGATCCTGAACTTCCAAAATGTCGAGATATCGCTAGCAAGACTGCGCCCCGACACCTCTTAGGCCGTAACCACCTGTCGAATCCACGGCGACCGCATAATTGGTCACAAAAACTGAGAATGCCAGTGACACGGCGGCGCAAAAATAAGAGCTGGCTGATTTAGGTGGAGTGCTGAATAAGCTCACGATGACGGACCCCCGCATGGATTGACTGATGCTAAGCATCTTAAAAAAGTAGGAGGCAACCTACAAAAGAAAAGGGGGCCCAACCGCCCCCTTCCCCAATATTGTTTTCGCTCGGCTTACTGCGTAATGCCGTTCACACCACGGTTGCCAATGGAAGTAGCACTGATGGTGTTGCCCGATACGGAATGGCGGCTGCCAGACCCACCGTAGGCATTTGTGCCGATCTGCGCACCGGAGATGCTGGCAACTGCAGCTGAACCGTCGTTGTACTGCAGACTTACAATGTCAGCACTCGGACGAGACGGGTTACCCGCACTCAGCGAGATCAGGTTAACGGCATCATTACTGATGGCTTCAGCAATGATGGTATTGCCGTCAACCGTCGATGTGACATCGTCATTGGAGACGTCATAATCGTCGATTTCCTGGGTAATACCTGCATCACTGATCAGCGCGAGTGTCAGCGTTCCACCATTAACCTGGCTGTTCAACGCGGCGTAGTCGGTATCGTCGACCCCAAGTGACCTTGCCCCCGTATTTGCAGCCAGTTTGAGGTAGTATTTTTGAACTGGAAAAGGAGGCATGAATGTCTGGCGAACGGTACTCAGCGGAAGAGATTATCCGGAAGTTGAGAGAGGCTGATGTGTTGATCGGCCAGGGCATGACGGTAGGAGAAGTGATCCGTCAGCTCGGTGTGAACAAGGTGACCTATTATCGCTGGCGCAAGGAATTTGGTG
>JAURPT010000168.1 GCA_030836535.1 Alphaproteobacteria bacterium | reverse complement strand
GCGCCTTCTTTGGTGCCAAACTTGCCTTGGCTGGCCATAACGTCACCTTCATTGCGCGTGGCCCGCATCTGGCCGCCATGCAGAAAGATGGCCTCACCATTACCAGCACCGATGGGGACATACGTCTGGAAACCGTCAATGCAACTGACGACCCCAGCGATTTGGACACGGCTGATGTGATTCTGTTCACACCAAAGCTCTACGACACAATCGCGGCTTCCGAGCAGATCAAACATCTTGTCGGGCCGCAAACGATCATTGTGACCCTACAGAACGGTGTCTCCAGCCCGGACATGATTGCCGGTGTTGTTGGTCAGGACTGTGTGCTGGGCGGGTCGACTTATATTGTCTCGCACATCGAAGAGCCGGGAAAGATCGCCCATATGGGCCCCGCCCGTATTGTCTTTGGCGAGCTGAACGGCACCATGTCGAACCGCGCCCAGGCCTTTGAGAACGTCTGTAAGGAAGCAGAGATCGACATCAAGCTGACCGACCAGATTGAACTGGAGATGTGGCGCAAGTTCATCCCGTTAACAGTGATGAGCGGCCTTACCTCGGTTATTCGAGGCCCCATTGGCGAGGTTCTGGACGACCCGGACCTGGCGCAGATGATGCACGACGCCATTGCCGAAGTTGTTGCTGTAGGTAATGCGCGCGGTGTCCCCATTGGTGATGCGACAGAGCAGGTGATGGAAGGTATCAAGAGCGCCCCGCGCGAGACGATGTCATCCATGTCGCTCGACCTGCTGCGCGGCAAGAAGATGGAGCTACCCTGGCTTTCAGCCAAGGTCGCGGAGTTCGGCGAAGAAGCCGGTGTGGCCACGCCGACCCATCACTTCATGGCGAGCGTGTTGCGCCGCTTCCAGAACGGGGCGCCGGAATAGCCCCTACCCTATCTGGGCAGCTCACCACTGAGATAGCGATCCAGCGTCTGGTGCATATGGCGCAGGCGGATTTCCTGGTAATTGCCCAATGTCACCTTTTGCCGTTTGGAGGCCTTCATGCCCTTTTGCACTATGGGCATGTTGGTGACGTCTTGCTCGAAGATCGGTGATATCTGATCCAGCTCTGGCGCCTCCGTGAAGGGTTCATCGGGGCCCAGCACACGCAATGGCGCCGGGTCGGGCCGCGGGCCATCATCTGGCACCGGGTGTAACAGGATCGCATCCATGATGCATTTGTCCGGGTCATGACCGTCTGGCCGGAACCTATAGATCAGCGGCAGGCCGAAATTGAACCACGGGAAAAAGTTCGGGAACAGGAAGTATTCGATCGGGTCGAGCACCTCTGTCGTCGTCAACCCGGACAGATCGGCACCGAACCGCTCCTTGAGGTCTTCTTTCAACGCGGCGGTATAGACCGTGCGGGCGGTTTCGCCCTCGGCCAGTTCCACCTGACCATCCATCGGGCTACGGCCAACGCCCGCCATCATCAGCGTGGCTATTTCATTTTCCGACAGCGGGTTCGCTTCATGCGGGCTGGGAATGCCATTGAGCGTATAGAGCCGTGAGGCATTGTCGCCCCAGATGTCATACTGCGTATTGGCATCACCAGTCATCGGCGTGGCCTGTGCATGGGTTTCCACCACATGGTAGGATTCAATGAAGGCTTCCTGCGCGACCTTCCAGTTACAATCCAGATATCGGCGTACATTGGCGCTCATGAAACGGTTCTCGAGCGGCCAGCGTTTGAAGTGTTCCGGCAAGACACCGAGATAGCCTTCCAGCGGCGCGCAGTTTTCATCCATATTGATAAAGATAAAGCCGCCCCAACGGCCCAACTGCACCTGCGGCAGGGAAAAATAATTTGCGGGCGCATGCGGGAAGTCCCAATCGCAGGGCTGTTCGATCAACTCGCCTTCCAGCGACCATGTCCAGCCATGATAGGGGCAGCGAAAATGCGCGGCATTGCCTTCCGCCCCGGTTGGGCGCAATTGCGTGCCCCGATGCAGGCAGGAATTATAATAGGCTCGGAAGTCTTCTTCACCCGTCCGCACCACGATGAAGGAGTAGTCGACAATGTCGTAAACAATGTGGTCGCCCACTTCGGGAATTTCTTCCTCGCGGCAGGCCATTTGCCAGACCTTGGTCCACATATGCTCGGCTTCGCGCGCGGCGTAGTCCGGGCAGATGTAGCGGTCGACATCCAGGTCGTCGCTGCCCAGATAGGTGTAGGACTGTTCTCGCAGATGGGCGGGCGGGTTGTCTCCGTCCCGGTCCAGAATGTCTTGTACGCTGGGACCGGTGCTACGGGCTTCGCCCGGCTTCAGGCCGTCTGTGGTTTCCTTGTTCATGGCACACTCCCTCTTCCACCCCGATGATAGCCAGAAACTTGGCCGGGGCTCAACGCCCCTTGAAGACCGGCTTGCGCCCTTCCTGAAAGGCTACCACGGCTTCTTTATGGTCTTCGGTTTCCATCGTCAGGAACTCATAGGCGGTGCCCGCATCCAACATGGCCTCAGCCATTTGTCGCAGGCCGATATTGACAGTCGCCTTGGTATAGGAAATGGCTTTGAGGGCGCCATTGGCCAAACGGTTCACCATCTCTTCCGTTTTGGCCTGTAATTCCGCCGGCGGGACAGCATAATTAATAAGCCCCATTTCCGCTGCCTTGGGGGCGGGGATCAAATCGCCGGTCATCAGGTATTCTTTTGCGCGGGCATAGCCAATGAGCTGCGGCCAAATGATTGCCCCACCATCGCCTGCAGACAGACCAGCTTTGACGTGCGGGTCGCCAATGCGGGCCTTGTCGCTGGCGATGATGATGTCGCAGAACAAAGCCAACGTGGCACCAACGCCAACCGCATCGCCATTCAGGCTGGCAATAATGGGCTTTTCACAATACAACTGATTGAGCACGAGGCGCTTGGCCATATCGGTCGCCATGGGGGCGGCGTCTTCATCTTCCCCCATCCAGTTAATGTCACCACCGGCGCAAAAGGCCCTGCCCTCACCGGTCAGCACGACAAGCGCTATGTCCGGGTCGTCCTGGACATCCAGCCACAGCCCGACGAGTTCATCATGCAATTGCGCATTCACTGCATTCAGTGCGTCCGGCCGATTGAGTGAGACGCGCAGGATTTTTGCATCTCGTTTAATTAGCAGTGATTTGTAGTCTGAATCGTTCATCACTTTCTCCCTTGGTGCCAACCTATCTTGCCTGATGCTGGCCAACAACGGGTTTGCGCAGAGGGCATTCATGGCTACACTCGCCGCCACACATCACCGCCCCAAAGGAAGAGGGAGAGAACAGAATGTATGAAGACATTACCTATGAGGTCGATGGCCCCAGCGCCGTCATTACCCTGAACCGACCTGACAAGCTGAACGCCCTGACGCGCCGCATGCTGGCCGAAATTCGCCATGCCCTGTGCACGGCAGAAGCTGATGAAGCTGTCACGGGCGCCATCATCACCGGTGCCGGGCGCGGTTTCTGCGCGGGCATGGATATGCAGGCCCTTTCCAGCCTGGGAGACGCGGGTGGGACCGGTTCGCGCGTTGACGAAGATTATGGCCTCGATTGCGAACCGGGTGACGCCAATATGGGTCCCGACTTCAGCCACGCGCTGACCTACATCATGTCGCTACGCAAGCCGGTGATTGCCGTGGTCAATGGCCCCTGTGCTGGCATGGGGCTTTCGCTGGCAGCTTTGTGCGACATGCGCTTTGCGGCAGAAGATTCTGTCTTCATGGCGGCATTCTCTCAGCGCGGGCTGGTTGCGGAACATGGGCTGAGCTGGATCCTGCCGCGCATTATGGGCCCGGACCGGGCGCTTGATATTCTGTGGAGCTCCCGCCGCGTCCGTGGCGCAGAGGCCATGCAGATGGGCCTGGCCACACGTTGCGTTGCCACAGATTCTGCCCTGCAAGAAGCCAAAGACTATATTGCCAACCTAGCCGCCACGACGGCACCTGTGTCCTTGATGCGGATGAAACGCCAGGTCTGGATGCAGATGATGCAAGGCCTCGACGACGCCATGCAGCAAACCAATGATTTGATGAACAAGAGCACCTCGCAGGACGACTTCAAGGAAGGGGTGAAAGCCTTCCTCGAGAAGCGCCCACCGGAATTCGCCAAAATCAAGGTTGGCTAGAACGTCAGTTCCATCTTCACATGAGGCAGGCCCGCATCTTCATAGATCGGGCCTGTTTCTTTGAAGCCCAGCTTTTCATAAAGCCCGGTAATATAGGTCTGGGAACTGAGCGTTGATTCGGTGATGCCATCTTCACCGCGGCAGTCCTCGATAATTTGCTGCATCAACCCCATCGCCACGCCCTTGCGGCGCGCCTCGGGCACGACGGCCACCCGTTCGATACAGGCAATGTGTTCGACCACGCGCAAACGTGCCGTTGCCACAATCTTCCCGTCCAGCCATACCAGATAGTGGATGGCATCATCATCCAGCCCATCATACTCGCGCGCGGCCGGTACCTTCTGTTCTATCAGGAACACCCGGTTACGGATGGCCATGCAGGCCTGCACTTCAATATCAGTTGCAGCGATGGAAACTCTCACGACTCTCTCCCTTTGCGCCTTGAGCCCTAACGCTGTCTGGCTAATATGGTCAAGAATTTAACGGGAAGACTTGGAGAACAATATGCTGGGGCTCATGCAATCGCACCAATTGCTGGTGTCGTCACTGCTTACCCATGCGGCGCTGAACCACAGCGACACGGAGATCATTTCATACACGGTAGATGAAGGCTGCTTTCGCTATACCTATGCCGATGCCGAGTTGCGTGCACGCCAACTGGGTCAGGTGCTGCTGACCCTCGGTGTTGAAACTGGTGATCGCATCGGCACCCTGGCATGGAATACTCATCGGCATCTGGAGCTTTTTTTCGCAGTGCCTGGTGTCGGCGCCGTTTGCCACACCATCAATCCGCGCCTGTTTGATGAGCAGCTCGACTACATCATCAACCATGCAGAAGACCGGTTCATCTTTCTTGATACGTCTTTTGTGGAACTGGCAGAGCGGCTGGCGCCCAACCTGACCAGTGTTGAAGGCTGGATCATCATGACAGATGAAGCCCATATGCCGGAGACCAGCCTTCAAAATGTCCATTGCTATGAAACGCTGATGGCTGCTGAAGATGGCAATTTCAACTGGCCGAGTTTTGATGAAAATACCGCATCATCCCTTTGCTACACGTCCGGGACCACCGGTAACCCCAAGGGGGTGCTGTATGCCAACCGGTCGACAGTGATTCACACCCTGTCAGCGATGCAGCCCGATGTGCACGATATTTCCAGCAAAGGCTGCATATTGCCGATTGCGCCGATGTTTCATGCAAACAGCTGGGGCATTCCCTATTGCGCCGCCGCCGGTGGTACCAAACTGGTGCTGATGGGCCGCGATGTCAGCGGTGAAAACATCGCCCGGGTTATTGATGAAGAAGGTGTCACCTATGCGCTGGCTGTGCCGACTGTGTGGCTCGACTACCTGAACCATGCGGAGGCCAATAACATCGCCAATGATAGTTTCGTCAAGGTGGGCATCGGTGGCACAGCGCCGCCCCGGTCGATGTATGAACGCTTTGCCGCCCGTGGTGTGGAAGTGCGCCAGGGCTGGGGCATGACAGAAATGAGCCCGCTGGGCACCTTTGGGACCCTCAAGGGTAACCAGATGAACCTGGATGACGAGGCGAAACTCGATATTCGGGTCATGCAGGGGCGCGGCCTGTTTGGCGTTGAAATGTGTGTCATGGATGATGACGGCAATATCTTGCCCCGCGACGGTAAGACATCAGGTTATCTGAAAGTACGTGGCCCATGGGTCACCAACGGCTACTTCAAACGCGACACGCCGGTTCTGGATGACGATAACTGGTTCGATACAGGCGATATCGCGGTGATCCACCCGGACGGGTTCCTGCAGCTGACCGACCGCGCCAAGGATGTCGTAAAGTCCGGCGGGGAATGGATCAGTTCCATGGATCTGGAAAATGAGGCCATGGGTTGCCCTGGTGTTGAGGAAGCCGCCGTCATCGGTGCCTACCACCCGAAGTGGGATGAACGCCCACTGTTGATTGTGGTTGCCGGTGACCCGGCCCCGACGAAAGATGACATCATGGCCTATCTGAAAGAGAAGGTCGCGAAGTGGTGGCTGCCGGATGACATTGTCTTTGTCGACGACCTGCCGCACACTGGAACGGGCAAGGTCCTTAAGGCCGACCTGCGCACACAGTTCAAAGACTATGTGCTGCCAACGGCTGGCTAGATAACCCAGGGGAGGGTTCCATGGCAGAAAATGAAACAACCAAATTTGGCGTATCGGGGATCAATCACCTGGCCCTTGTCTGTAAAGACATGAAGGTCACGGTCGACTTCTACGAAAATGTCCTGGGCTTTCCGCTGATCAAGACACTGGACCTGCCTTTTGGATCCGGCCAGCATTTCTTCTTTGATATTGGCGGCGGCGACTCCCTGGCCTTTTTCTGGTTTCCCGAGGCCCCGGATTCTGAACCAGGCATCACCCACCCAGCCAACGGCTTTGGCCGCGGCCCGCTGACCACCGCCCATGCGACCATGAACCATGTCGCCTTCAACATCGATGCCGACCGCATCGAAGAGGTGCAGAAACGGCTGGTCGATGCCGGTGTCGACGTGACACCGGTGATCAACCATGACCATTCCGAAACCCAAGCCAGCCTGGAACTGACCGACAGCACCTTTGTGCGGTCCATCTATTTCCAGGATCCGGATGGCATCATGCTGGAATTCGCGGGCTGGACGCGGGCCATGACACCCGAAGATGTAGCCCATGAACCTGCAACCGATGCGGATAAGGGAAAATACCTGGCAATGCGCCCCCAATAACGGCCACACCTGCTGATCAGCACCACAAAAAAAGGGCCCGCTAAAGCGGGCCTTTTCTTTCGCTGACTGATGCAGCCTATTTGTTCTGGGCGTCATACTCCGCCTGAGTAACTCGCCCATTCCACATGGCTTCTGCCCCATCAAGCGACGAAATCTGGTCCCAATTATCTTCCATCCACTCCGCCGTCTTCACTTCATCGGTGTCAACTTCGGTCACCGGGCCACGCATCAATGCCGTACGGTGATAGCGCCCCATACCGGCATGATAGATGCTGCCATTGTCCGGGCAGTTTTCTGACACCAGATACGTCACCAACGGGGTCACGAATTCTGGCTTGGCCTTGTCGAGCCATTCATCCGGCAGGACTGTCGCCGTCAACCGTGTGCCAGCGGCGGGTGTCAGCGCGTTGACGTGGATGTTGTACTTCTCGCCTTCCTGCTTCAGCGAATTCATAAAGCCCAGCATCGCTGTTTTGGCAGCGCCATAATTAGTCTGCCCAAAATTCCCCCAGGTGCCAGACGTAGAAGACGTCAACATGATGCGGCCATATTTCTGTTCCCGCATATGCGGCCAGGCATTATGGCAGGCGTTGAACATGCCTTTGACATGCACCGCGAAGATGATGTCCCAATCTTCTTCCGTCATTTTAGCAAAGCTGACATCGCGCAAAATGCCAGCATTACAGATCAGTACATCCAACCGGCCCCAATTACTGATGGCGGCCTCGACCATAGATGTGCCGGTCTCGTATTTGGAAATATCGCCGAAATTGGCAACGGCCTCACCGCCAGCGGAACGAATTTCATCAACCACTGCATTGGCCATGTGGTTGGAGCCACCGCCGCCAAATTCATCGCCACCCAGATCGTTGACGACAACTTTGGCACCGCGCTTGGCAAGTTCCAATGCGTAGGATCGGCCCAAACCGCCACCCGCACCGGTAATGGCGGCAACCCGCCCTTCAAATGAAACTGTCATGTATCCCTCCCTCATGAAGCGCTTATCTTCATGAGGCAAAGGGCGTTGGTCAAGAGATCAGGTCAGACAAAGCCCTTCAACATCGCCCGGTACTTTTGCAGTTCCTCTTTGACGACCGGCGTCAAAATATAAAGCCCCAGAATATTCGGCAGCGCCATCAGGTAGATCAGCGCATCGAACATGTCGAGGATCGCCTCCAGCTTCACAGAACAGCCAATGACGGTGAAAACGCAGAAGATGACCTTGAAGGCATTTTCCCGAGTGCGCCCATGGCCCAACAGGAATGTCCAGCCTTTCAAGCCGTAATAGGCCCAGGCGATCAGGGTCGAAAACGCGAACAATACCGCAGCAACCGACAAAGGCGCCGATGCCCAAGGCAACACAGATTCAAAAGCAGCCGATGTCAGTTCAATACCCGCCATGCCGGATTGCGAAATCTCGGGCGTATAGATTGTCATGGTCAGCACCAAGGCTGACAACATGGTCACAACAACCGTATCGATGAACGGCTCTAGCAGGCCGACATAGCCCTCCATTGCCGGGTTCGCGGTTTTCACGGCTGAATGGGCAATCGCCGCCGAACCAAGACCCGCTTCGTTAGAAAAGGCTGCCCGCTGGAAGCCAAGGAACATGGCCCCAAAAGCGCCGCCCGCCATGCCTTCCATGCTGAAGGCACCATTCCAGATCATAGCCAGCGCATGGGGCAGTTGATCTATCTTCAGAATAATGACGGCGAGTGCGCCCAGGCAGTAGGTCACAATCATGAACGGCACCAGCTTGGACGTGACCGCCGCAATAGACTTGATGCCGCCAATGATGGTGAAAGCCGCGAGCACTGCAATAATGCTGCCAAACAACCAGCCTTTATCCGCCCAGAAGCTGTCAGTACCTGCCACTTCCAGGAACTGTACATAGGCCTGGTTGGACTGGAACATGTTACCAATGCCCAGGCAGCCAAGGACGATGCTGGCGGCATAGAAAACGGCAAGGCCCCTCCCTAATTTCGGCCAATTGCGTGCCGCCAACCCCCGCTGCAAATAATACATCGGCCCGCCAGAGACGACGCCGTTTTCATCGATCTGCCGATATTTTACGCCCAGCACACATTCGGTGAACTTGGTCGCCATGCCCAGGAAACCTGCCACCGCAATCCAGAAGATCGCGCCGGGCCCACCCAGGCTGATGGTAATAGCCACACCAGCAATATTGCCGACCCCTACCGTGCCCGAAACGGCAGACGTCAGAGCCTTGAAGGCTGATATCTCGCCTTCATGCCCGGGGGCTTTATGGCGACCCGCCACGAGCGCGATGCCATGCTTCATCCCGGTAAAGTTAATGCCCCGGAAATAAAAAGTGAGATACACCGCGCCGATGATGAGCCACAGCACGATCAATGGCGCATCAGCCCCACCAATGGGAATGGATACGAGAATGACACTGGCCACAGCATCAGCAATCGGCCGCATGAATTGGTCAATCTGATCATCAATGCCAAGACTTGCCGCCTCACTGGCAGCCCAGCTCGTGCTGGATATCAAACACACAAAGATAAAGGCGCAGAAAGCCGTGGCCCTGCTGGCGATGTAATATTGGATAGCGTGCTCCCGTTTCCCTCGGACTTCCGCCCGTTTTCAAGAGCCTAGCGGCTATGCCTGCAGGCGTACAGGGTGCTGCTCTTTTTTCTTAGGGTGGAAACTGCAAGATTGTAACACGTTGTACTTTCGGGCTACCTTTTCGCAGGATTTGTTGCCGACGGGAGGGCGTGGCATTGGGAAAAGCGGTGGACCTGAGTCCCCATATCAAGAAGCTGGAAGCGTGCCGTCAGGTCATCGACGCCGCACGCGTGCTACGTGATATCGGCCAGGCCATCAAAGTCCCCTACCCGTCTTGTGTCGACGACTATTCGGCGGCCAAATTGCCACTTATTTCGGATGGTCGGCTGCTACCGGAAATATTTGGCTGGGACAAAAGCTTCATCAGCGATTGGGAAGATAAAAACCTGCATCTGATCAGCCCTATGGGTGCCGCGTGCCGTGTTTCGACCAAGCCCTTCACCTGGCTGGCAGAAAATATCGCGGACATGAACCCGCAAGGGGCAGACCACCGCCAGAAGAACTGGCACCTGACGGCTGAGCGCGGCATTTATGGCGGCATTATTGTCCCGGTTCACATGCCCATGGGCCGGGTCGGGTCCATCGGCTGGGCTGCCCGCACAGAGGACACGCCCATCGACCTGCCCGCTGTACTGGACGCCCATCGGCACGACCTGCGCCATGCGGCCTTGTTGTTTATGGACATTCTCTACGACATACGTCCGGACCACTCGCCAGAGGGCGCAGCGGCCAGCCTGACAGAACGTGAAGTTGAATGTCTGTCCTGGATCGCCCTGGGCAAAACCGACGCGGAAATCGCGATCATCATTGATCGGTCCGTACCGACGATTCGCTTCCACCTCGACAATGCGATGAAGAAGCTGAATACGTCCAATCGCACCCAGGCCGCCGCACTGGCTTCACAGCTTGGCTTCCTGGGGTCGCTCGTCAGATAAATCTGCCGCTGGGCTTTAGCGGTTAAGCGTTGCGTCGCGTAGACCGCCAACAGCCCCCATAATCGTGTCGAGCAATTCGCCCTCCACGCCGAAGGAAACAAGCATTGCCTACAGATGTTCGGCAATGGCGTCAAAGTGGCTGTCATTCAGCCCGTCTTCTTCCACCAGCTTTTTGTGGGCAGACCGCATATAGCCTTCTGGGTCCTGCGCCGTACCAGCCAACAGCGAGCCCAAAAAGCGCTTCTGCTTGGCAGCCTGCTTCTTCATATCGATATCAAAACAGCCATTCACGCGGTCATCTGCAAGAACACGCACATAAAAGGCGTCGACTGCGGCATCTACCGAAT
The DNA here is from genome assembly GCA_030836535.1 of Alphaproteobacteria bacterium. GTDB lineage: Bacteria > Pseudomonadota > Alphaproteobacteria > SMXS01 > SMXS01 > SMXS01. Next base: position 193 of record JAURPT010000168.1, on the reverse strand, counting down.
CCTGGCCACCAATTTGATCAAGTAACGTCATCACACTCTCCCGTTTTATAGAGGCTCTTTCGCAGAGGCCTCATCACGCTGGCACAGTCGTGCATAGACCTCCAGACCGCCTTGCGCAGGATCAAACAGAACAGATTTAGTCGAGCCTGATTATTTGGCCTGAATATTCAGCCCGGTTATTCGGCAAGTGCCG
>JAURPT010000167.1 GCA_030836535.1 Alphaproteobacteria bacterium | reverse complement strand
CTGCTGCTTGTTGTTGGGCTGGTGCTGTTTGCCAGCTGCGGCGCAGAGGACGATGCCGGTCAAGCAGAAGAAGTGGCAGCTATTGTCATACCAGACCAGCCGCCCGTGCCGCTGGGTATCTGTGCAGACCCTGCCGACTGTCGGCTCGAAGGGAGCCTGGCAGGCCCGCATGTGCCCTCATCTGTGGGGTTCTACAGTAATCCTGATCTGGATGATGCCGTCACCCGCTGGTCGGCCAAGACGACCGAGATCATTCTATGCGCCGATGGCAGCCCGTTGCAGGAATGCGTGGTATCCAGCGATATGCCCGACCAGTGCAAGGCCGACTTTGCCGCGCGTTTGGGTGAGGGCGCCGATACGGTGGCGGCGGTAAAGGCTTTTGAGGCGGTGTTTATCGATGGCTCGCCGCCTTGCGGTCCCTCATTTGAGCCAGACGTTGCGGGAGGCGGCGCATGAGCAAATATCTCCGTATTGTTGTTTTGATGCTCTGTGTTGTACCGCTTGGCGGCTGGGACACGCTGGTTACCAAAGGCGAGACCTGGCGGTCCATTTATCAGCGAGATGCGTCGGCCAGCATTGCAGAGCATACCGAGCTTTCCGACATGACCTTCCGCTATCTCGATTCTTCGGGTCGCCTGGTCAGGCTGTTCGGGCGTGGCGGGTCGGCGCGGGCTACATTGGTTGATTTGAACGCCAGCCTGTTCCGCGCCCGTACAGTGGGGGCCATGTCGCGTGTGGGCGACGACCGTCGTACGGCTATAGAGGAACGAGAGTTGCCCCCACCGGGTCATTTCGCCGGGATACCCGACTATAGTTATGGCATTTATGACTGGCTGAACAAGAACAGCACCTGTCCGTCATTCCCGGATGAGGCCTACACGCCAAGATGCCACAAATTTATCGGTTGGCTGGGGGCGCTGAATTCTGTGCATTTCGGTAGTCAGGCCACGCGCATGTATGCCCATCTGCACCTGAACGCCATGGCGCTTGCGCGTCGCGCCGCTGACATGCGATTGGCGATGCGCCTGACTGAACGCAAAGCCTATGAGAGCGAGGTCAAGGAGGCCGAATTGCTGGCTCTGGCCTATGAGGGTTATGCCCAGCATTTTCTGCAGGACAGGTGGGCCATGGGACATATGTGGGAACGCTGGGGATCGCCAGATGCAGTGCAGGAAAACCGCAGATTGGAAGAACATCTGTTGGTTGGAGGTGTCGCCGGGTTGATTCACGGCGCAGAAGCGCTTGTCCGCGACAAGAAAATCAAGGGCTTAGAGGTGTTGCGAGTATTGCTGGAAAAGGCCGACCCGATGTCCTCGTCTTTGCCGGGGTAGGGCGATGCAGCAGCAATACCAATGCAGTATCGCCGCATCAGTGCAGAGGGTAATGGTCCAATGGTGCCTGCTATTGGTGATGAACGCCTGAAAGATATGAGGAAAGGCACGTTCAGCCTGAGCGCATACTATCCTGGGCAACCTAACCAGCCCCTCCGTGTGCCACAGCAAAAGGCGGCGATGTTGGAATGTACGGGTGCCGGTTGGGCTGAGGTCATCCGCGCCTTGGGGCGAAGCTACGAGGGTGACGGCTATGGCATGTTCAATGCGCCGTTGAATGCCAATGCGCCAGACTATGACGTGGTCAACAATTCCTTCTGCTGGCAAAACTGGGCCACTAACAAATCAGTGATGATAGGGTTCCTCGGCCCCAATGCAGAAGACAAGATGGCCATTGTCGCCGCCAGCGAACCCTTTGCCGTTGCGGTGGCTACGGGTGGCTCCACAACAGAAGCGATCCCAAACACCCGTTCAGCCTGGCTGCGGTTGGCGACACGCTTGTTGCTCTATGGCAAAGCGCTGCCCAATGGCACCGAACTCGCCAGGGGTGGGTTCCGCGTTGACGTTGAAAGCGAAATTGACAAGTTGGCCGCTGGAGAGGGTGCATCAGCATCTATACAGGGCGCGGAGCAAGCTGGCATGTTTCTGGGTTTCAAGCACGGGGGTCACTATGGCCTACCTAATTATCTGGTGCCGATTGGCCTGACGGCAGGCTCCAACGCTGAGGCACGCACCAATACGAACATCCTGCCGACGCGCGACCCACGCGGGCGCGACATTCAAACACTCTACGGGGCCTTCAATGGTGCCAAGGCCGACTATTGGTGTGCCAACCGTGCGGTGCTAGCTGAAATGCGTGATGACCGCACCCCCAAGCATGGCGAGATATGCCGCCATCTGGCGGGCCGGGCGGCCCAGGGCACGCACCCGACCTATGAGGGCATTCAAAAGCGTGAGCGATTGTTTGAAGGTAGTGCCGTGCGATCGATCTGCCTGGCACTTAGTAGGTCGGATGAGCCTGGCAGCCAGGAATCTACCAGTCTTGATGACCCATCCAACCCGTTCTGGCTCGACCAGGGCTATGTGCCCAAACAGTCGAAAGAAGGTGAAGACGAGCCAGGTCTGGATGATACCGTGGGTAATTGGTGCGACATGGCCCCGGTTCTGACGCTCAGCAGTAACGACGATCTGTCACGACAGAATGTTGTCGGCACCTATGACCCGGATACCCAATTTGCGCATCTGCGCGGCCACGACCTGGGCGCTCAGAAAGGCACAATACTGCTCCGCACACCTGGGGGCGAGGCGCTCTATCCTGCTATCGCCGACTGGGAAAACGAAACCATTCGGCTTGATATGGACAACACCCAGCCCTAAGAAAAGACCGACTATGAGGTCGAACTCACTGCCTATGATGAAGACGGCTCGCCGCGCCAAAGTGTTGGCCTGTTTCGTCTGCGCGTGGGGCAAGCCTTCGATGCGTCGGGACGCTACACCACCAATTCTGGCGGGCAGTTCCGCATTATGCGCGCCGCCGATGACCGCCGACAGTATCAGCTGATCATGGATGTGCCACCGTCTCATATGCAGGGGCGTGGCTACCAAGCCGGGCAGGTGGTGATGGAGCTGACGCAGGGGAAAAATCGCCCCACGCTGGGCGGCGACTTTGTGCATCAATACAGGCCGGGGGTTGTCGAGCGTTGCGGCTATCAGCCGGAAACACTGCCGACGCGCGTTTTCATTGAAAAGTTTGAAAGTGAGACACAAAAGCGCCCGACCAAATTGTTCCTGTCATGGAACATCAGGGACCCGCTACCCTACACCTGTAACGCCCCTCTTTCTTTGACGGTTGGTCTCGACCTGCATTATGTGGGCTCGCCTGACGGCCAATAGGCGGCATTAGGTTGCCGTTGCGCCCAGTTCAGGATAAACAGGCCATCCATTTACACAGTAAGGGCGCGCGGGCTTTTGGTCTGCCCCCGTTATGAGGAGACAAGAACCATGGCAATTGAAAGCCGTCAGTGGACATTGGCATCCCGCCCCACCGGGCTGGTTGGGCCGGAACATTTCAACCTGGGTAACACCACCGTGGGTGAGCCGGGTGAAGGCGAACTGCTGGTCAAGAACCTGTATCTGTCATTCGACCCGACCCAGCGTGGTTGGCTGAACGATGGCCCAGGCTATATGGACCCGGTCCAGATCGGCGCACCGATGATCGGTAGCGGCCTGGCACAGGTGATCGAATCCAACAATCCGGACTTTGCACCGGGTGACATCGTCAATGGCACGCTGCCCTGGCAGGACTACGCAATCCTGCGCAATGAAGGCATGATGCCGCTGACCAAGGCCTCAACAGATTTTCCGCTGACGTGGAATTTCTCGGTCTTTGGTATCACCACGCTGACCGCTTATTTCGGCCTCACCGAAGTGGGTGCCATCAAGGAAGGCGACACGGTGCTGATATCTGGCGCGGCTGGTGCCACTGGGTCGGCCGCTGCCCAGATGGCCCGCATCATGGGTGCCGGTAAGATCATCGGCGTTGCTGGTGGTCCTGAAAAATGTGATTGGATCGTCAAGGAAGGCAGCTGCGATGCCGCCATCGACTACAAGAATGACGACGTTGCCGCCAAGGTACTGGAACTGGCTCCCGAAGGTGTAGACCTGTTCTATGACAACACCGGTGGCCCGATCCTCGATGCTGTATTGGCCAACCTGGCTGACGGCGCGCGCGTGGTGGTTTGCGGCGGTATTGCCTCAGGCTATTCCAGCTGGACCATGCCTGAAGGCCCCAAGAACTACCTGTTCCTGATCCTGAAATCTGCGCGTATGGAAGGCTTCCTGCTGTTCACCTATGCAGAGAAGTTCCCGCAGGCCATGGCCGACATCGGCAAATGGGTGCAGGAAGGCAAGCTGGCGGTTCATGAAACTATCAGCGAAGGGTTGGAAAACGCCCCCGCTGCGCTGCAGGGCCTGTTCACCGGCAAGAACACCGGTAAGGCAATCCTGAAGCTGGCCGACCCTGAATAGGGCATCTGCTACAGATATTGAAAAGGGGCCTTCGCGGCCCCTTTTTTGTGTGCGTGTTGTGGCGTGAAACCTACCAGGGGTGAATGCCGCCATCCCACTTCATGAACTTACCGCTATCCGCCTCGGTCATGCCCGCGATGACCTTGTGCACACCGAGTGCACTTTCTTCCGGCGTGATGTCGGCCACGTCACCGGCCATGTCGGTCTTCACCCAGCCGGGATGCATCAGCGCGATGCAGACGCCTGTGCCTGCTTTTTCCTGCGACAGGGCAGTGACAAGCCGGTTCACGGCGGCCTTGGCGCTGGCATAGGAATAGCCGACCAAATGGTCATAGGCATGGGCGCCAACCTGGCTGGTGACGGTAATGATCTTCTTCTGGTCACTGGCCATGACATTGTCAAAGAAGGTCTGCATCACCCGCCAGGGGCCCATGGCCATGACGTTGAATTCAAAGGCCCAATTGTCATAGTCCATATTGTCGAAGGTCTGGGTTTCCAGCCCGCCCCAGACACCGGCATTGTTGATGACCACATCCAGTGGCACTTCACCAATCTCGGCAGCGCAGGCGGCCACAGAAGCGCTGTCGCCCACATCCATTTTCATGACGTGTACGCCGGGGTACTCGGCTGCCAGCGCGTTGAGGGCGTCGGCTTTTTCCGGCGACCGGGTGGTCGCATAGACCGTGTCGCCGTCTTGAGCATATTTCTTGACCAGCTCATAGCCGATGCCGCGGGCAGAACCCGTAATCAGGATGTTAGCCATTCTTAAATCTCCTCCAAATGGCGTGTCAGGCAGGACGTCGTGTCAGATTTCGTCCGGCCCGACATATTTCTCCAATGTCCCGACATATTTCTCCAATGTCTTGTGCATATGGCGAATGCGGATTTCCTGGTAATTCGCCAGTGTCGCCCCGCCCTGGCCCACGGTCATGGCGCCTTCGTGGGCTGCTTCCATATTGCCGGTGTCCTGGTCGTAAATTTCGCCGATATAGGGGTCCATACCCGGCACGATCTTGAAGCTTTCTTCCGACTTGAGCCGATAGGGTTCGGCGGTTTCCGGCGCGGCGCCATCGAGCGGCTTTTGCTTCAGGATAATCAGGTCGAACAGTGATTTTTCATGGTCTCTGCCCAGAGGCCGGAACCGATAGACAATCGGGAACGAAACGCCCGCAAAGAATTGCTGGTTCGGGAACACGAAATAGGCGATGGAATCGACGATCTCACTATCGGTGAGCTGCGACAAATCGGCCCCGCCGCCTTCGGCCACCATATCGCGATAGAACTGCGCCATGACCTGCCGGGCCGTACCGCCTTCTGGCACCGTTAGCGGGTCGCCTACGTCGGACCGGTCGCCGATCAGGAAGGTGTCGAGAATATCCTGCTCGCTCATCTCTTCTTCGAGGAAGACACTGGGGCTGCCGGCCACATTGATCAGCCGGTTGATGTGGTCGCCGTAAAAATCATATTGCGTATTGGCGTCCCCACTGGCCCGCATCAGCTGGCTGTGGGTTTCCATGACGTGGTAGGCCTCTAGAAACGCTTCGGAGGCGATCTTCCAGTTACAATTGAGCTCCTTTTCCACATGCATAGCGACATAGCGGTTTTCAAAGGCCTCGCTGTTGACGTGGTCGGGCAGGGGGGCCAGGTAGTCGTGCAGGTCTTCAGCCTCAGTGTCGAGGTTGATAAAGACAAAGCCACCCCAAGTGTCACAACGCACACCCTCCAGCCCATAGTCGGCGGTGTTCACATGGGGGAAATCCCATTCGCACAGATGTTCCACCAGTGCGCCGCTGCGATCAAACGTCCAGCCATGATAGGGGCAGCGCAAATTCTCGAAATAGCCGCTGGAATTGGCCTGGCGCAGCTTGGTGCCACGGTGTGTGCAGGCATTGCGAAAGGCATTGATGCTGCTGTCATCATCGCGCACCACGATGACGGAATAGGGCCCAACATCATAGACAACATAGTCGCCCGGCTCGGGAATGTGCTCTTCCCGACAGGCCCATTGCCAGGTGCGCGACCACATGTCTTTGACTTCGCGCTCATAGTAGTCCCGGTCCAGATAGCGGCTATAGGGAATGTCGGCATCACCTAGAAATTCGTAGGACTGGTCGCGCAAATAGTCGGGCACGGGCCGCGTGTCCTTATCCAGCAGATCTTGTACGCTGACGCCGGGGCAGCGTGCCTCGCCGGGTGCCAATTTTTCTGCTGTTGTATCGCTGGCCATGCGGTCTTCCCCTAAAACATGCAGTGTTGCAGGTTCGGCATCCTACCCATATCTTGGTCCCATGAACAAGGATCGAATATGGAATCAGCAGGGCTCGCATCCGGTTTCAAATCACGTTAGGGTGGCACCGAAATTACGGGAGGCATTCATGCTGCAAAAACCAGATCTGCCGGACTTGCCGGCGCTCGACAAAGTCTTCATTGGCGGCTCGTGGCAGGCCAGCCAGGGTGGTACGGAAAAACAGATATTTTGCCCGGCAGATGAAGAATTTCTGACATCGGTAACGGAACCTTCAACAGCCGATGCCGATGCTGCCGTGTCTGCAGCGCGCAAAGCCTTTGATGAAGGCCCCTGGCCGCGTATGAGTGTGGAAGAACGTGCCAAAGTCTGCGACCGCTTTGCTGATGCGCTTGAGGCTCGGTTCGACCGCATGAATATGGCCTGGATGCTCGAGGCCGGTGCCCCGCTCGCCCATGGGGAGATGATCAATAATGGTGCAGGCACGGCCAGCTGGCGCGACACAATTGCCAAGGCCCGGAGCCTGGCTTTTGAAGAAACTCGCCCATCCGATGCCGGTGAGGTGCTGTTGATTCGCGAGCCGATTGGCCCCGTGCTGGCGATCCTCACCTATAACGGCCCGGTGGTACTGATGGGTATGAAGGTCATACCCGCTCTGTTGGCCGGTTGCCCGGTGATTATCAAACCCGCGCCAGAGACAGACCTGACCTCGCGCATTGTGGCTGAAGCGATCGAAGAAGCCGACTTCCCACCCGGTGTGGTTTCCATGCTCACCGCTGGAATCGAGGTGACCCAGCATCTGGTGGAACACCCGGACGTCGATATGATCTCGCTGACCGGTGGCACGGCCATCGCCATTGATGTGATCCGCCGGTCGTCTTACCGGCTGGCCCGCACGTCGTTGGAGCTGGGCGGCAAGAGCCCGGCCATTGTTGCTGATGATGCTGATTTGCCGACTATCCTGCCGCATCTGGTGGGCGGTTCAACCGGTTTCCAGGGCCAGGTCTGTGTGACCCTGTCGCGCGTGCTGGTCTCGCGCAATCGGTATGACGAAGTGACGGAGGCGCTGGCCAGCGCCTATGACGATTTGAAGATTGGCCTGCCGTGGGATGAAACCATTGACCGCGGCCCGCTGGCTGTGGAACGTGCCCGCGATAGGGCAGAAGCTGCTGTCGCCGGGGCCGTCAAACAGGGTGCCAGCATTGTTACTGGTGGCAAGCGCCCGGCACAGTTCCAGCGCGGCTGGTATTATGAACCGACCCTGTTGGCAGGCATCGACAACAGCATGGATATCGCGCAGGAAGAGGTGTTCGGCCCGGTGACGGCCATGATCCCTTATGACGATATGGATGATGCCATCCGCATTGCCAATGACAGCAAATATGGCCTGGCGGCCTCGGTCTTCTCTGGCAGTACGGAAACCGCCATTCAGGTGGCGCGTCAGATCCGCTCTGGTGGTGTGGCCATCAATACAGCAGGTGTGTCGCTGACGGAGCCGTTTGGCGGCGTCAAGCAATCGGGCTGGGGCCGCGAATGCGGTGCAGAAGGCGTACTGGAATTCACGGACATCAAGCAGATGTTGCTGAGCGGTAGCTCGATCGCGTCATAGCTGATGGAGCCCGTCACCGTCATTGGCACGCCGGTTTCGCCCTTTGTGCGCAAGGTGCTTGTTTGTCTGGACCTGAAAGGCGTGCCCTATAAAGTCGACCCGATTGTGGCCTTCTTTACAGGTTATGCCTTTGAAGAAGTCAGCCCTTTGCGGTTGATCCCGGTGCTGATGCTTGGGGATATCACGCTGACCGACAGCTCGGTCATCTGCGAGTATATCGACGAAGCCTTTCCCGGCCATCCGCTGTTGCCGAGTGACCCTGCAGACCGGGCTCATGCCCGCTGGCTGGACGAATATGCCGACACGCGGCTGGCGGCTGTGCTGTTGTGGAAGTTGTTCAACGAGGCGACAGTGAACCCGTCTGTCTGGGGGCAGAAACGCGACGTCAGGGCGCTTAAGCGTATTGTCGATGAAGATATCCCGCCACTGCTGGATTATCTGGAAGGGCAGTTGCCCAAGGACGATTTCCTGTTTGGCGAGCTGGGTATGGCTGACATTTCCATTGCCGCCCAGTTCCGTAATGCCGGCTGGGCGCGCTTTGCGCCCGACGCCACCCGTTGGCCCATTGTGGCTGGTTTTGTTGAACGGGTACTCAGCCACCCGGTGGTGGTAGCCCGGGCCCTGTTGGAGGATGCCATGATGAAAACACCGATTGCTGATCAGCGACGCGTGGCTGGAGAGCATGGCCTGCCCCTGACCGAGACGACTTTTATGGAAAGCACAACTGCCCGCCCCGGGCCCATGACGACACGTCGGTAGCGCCAGTTACCAGCGCCCGGCAATCCGGGTTTTCATCAAGGTCATCAAAGGCGTCTGCCAGGTCCTTGATCAGCATATGGTCAAAGAAGTTATGTGGTGGTCGCTGTATTTCGACCACAGCAACGTGATCATTCAGGCTGACGCCGACATCGCCATAGGTTGTCTGCATGGAAAGTCCCCTCTTGTGTTCCCTGTTGGGCCGCAGCCTAACATGGCGGCAGCAAAAGGCGAGTGCGTGAATAAAAAAAGACCCCACCCGTGAGGGTGGGGCCAAGGTGATCGGTTGTGATTGGAGTTCAGAGACCGATAAACGGTTGGGCCATGCGGGCCATCAGGCTGTACAGGCGAATGGGGGCGTTGGTAACGACGAGGCAGATACAGTCTTCACCGTCGTCGATCACGGGCTGGTGGTCTTCAACCTCAGTATCGGCAAATTCCAGCATGCCCGGAGTATAGCGGTCGTCGCCCACATGGTAGCTGCCGGTCAGCACCAGGGTCATTTCGTTACCACGGTGGTCGTGCACGGGCACTGTGGTGCCGCCACGGGCCTTAAGCAGCCACAGCTTCTCACCATCCGGGCCTTCCCACAGGCGCACCTGCTTCATGCCAGGCCCCATGGTGCGCCAGTTCAGCGCGTCTAGGTCCTTGCCCAGATAGTCCTGCAGCACGGCTGGCAAGTGGCTGTCGCGGGATTTAGTGGGGGCAATTTCAATCCGGCCGCCTTCGCTGCCATTCTCATCGTTCAGCTCATCGTCCAGCATGGCCATCAGATTATCAAATGCGTCATCCT
>JAURPT010000166.1 GCA_030836535.1 Alphaproteobacteria bacterium | reverse complement strand
GCTGCAATTTCACCAATATTGACGCCACGGCTGACCGTTATATTTCTGCCAACCCGCATTTCGCCAAGTCGGCCCTGGGGCGCTACACGGCGCAGGACTTTATCGCCCTCGTTGAGCGCTATGGCATTGCCTATCACGAGAAAACGCTTGGTCAGCTCTTCTGCGATGACAGCGCCCAGCAGATCCTCGATATGCTGCTGGCAGAATGCGACAAAGGCGACGTGACCCTGGCCCTGGGCACACCCATTGATGGGGTCAAAGGCGAGAACGGCCAATATCTGGTTCGTTATGGCAACAAGCGCGCGGCAGCCCCGTCTTTGGTGGTGGCAACCGGTGGGCCGTCGATCCCCAAAATGGGGGCTACTGGCTTTGCCTATGACCTTGCCCGGCAATTTGGCCTGCGGGTGGTTGAACCGCGCCCGGCCCTGGTGCCGCTCACCCTGGGCGGTGACGAAGTGATGTTCCGCGCGCTTTCCGGCGTCTCTGCTGATGTAGAGGCCGAAGCGGGCGGCAGGACGTTCCATGAGGCCGCGTTGTTTACCCATAAGGGACTATCCGGCCCGGCGATCTTGCAGATTTCCAGCTATTGGCGGCATGGCGAGCCTGTGGCTATCAACTTCTTCCCCGAACAGGCACCGGGCTGGTTGTGCGAGGCCAAGCGCGCCAAGCCCCGCAGCACCATCAAGACGGTTTTGGCCGATGCCCTTTCGCGCCGCCTGGCCGATGTGCTTGCAGAGCAGATTGAGGGTAAATTCGGCCTGTCAGGGAAGCTCGCCGACATCAAAGACACCACGCTGCAGGATATTGAACAGCACCTGGCCCATTGGTCCTTCCACCCCAATGGCACCGAGGGTTTTGCCAAGGCTGAAGTGACGGTCGGCGGGATCAATACGGATGACCTGTCGCAAAAGACCATGGAGGCCCGCAAGGTCCCCGGCCTCTATTTCATTGGCGAGGCGGTCGACGTTACCGGCTGGCTGGGCGGCTATAACTTCCAATGGGCGTGGGCCAGCGGCTTGGCCGCGGGGGAAGTGGTTTAGGTAGTGGGCTTATTTCGCTCACGCAAGCAGGCTTTGCCCCCGCTGAGGCGTTTGTGAAACAAACTGCCGTGAGCGACACAACGGTCTCCCGATTGCCAGCCGGTGCCGGACTGTGTACCGTCCGGGCATGAGTACCTCGTATCACAAGGGTAATGTGCGGGCCGACATGGTGCGCGAAGGCCTGCGCATCCTGGCCGAAGAGGGGCTGGAGGCCGTTACCCTGCGGCGGCTGGCGCGCGAGATCGGCATAGCCCCGTCGTCCATCTACAACCATTTTGCCAATCGGCGGGCGCTGCTGGCCACGCTGGCACAGGAAGGCTTCAAGCAATTGCTGGCCCGCCAGCAGGAAGTGTTCGACCCGGAGCCAGACTTTATCGAGGCCATGAAGGCCGCCGCGCGGGAATATCTGCTGTTTGCCAACCGGAACCAGCATCTCTACCGGCTGATGTTTTCCTGGCAGATGGGCGACGCCAAGGATTTTCCGGACCTTGCGCGGGCCGGTTACAACTTTATCAGCGAAAGCGCCCAGTGGTGGTATGGCGAACCGTATGACGCCACCAGTAAATTCATTGCAGACTATCCCGGCCCGCTGATGGCCTGGGCCGCCATCCATGGGTTGGCGATGCTGGTGATCCAGCAGAATGTGGCGCTTGAAGGGCGCGACGAAGCCGCGCTGACAAAGCTGGTCGACGACTTTCAGGACAGCCTGACCCCGGCCTTCGATGCCGCCCGCAAGCAGGGGGTGCGGAAATAGCGCTGTTCTGTTGACTCGATGTCACTTCGCGCTTAAAACGAACACTGTTCGCATGTAAGGTAATGCGATCTTGATTGGGGAATTAGTTTCGGGAGTTTGGGAAGACCATGGCCCAACCAACGCATTTTATCGACTTTGCCGACGGCACGCCTGCGCGCGCGGCCCGCAAGGCCACGCTGGACGCAGAACGCTATTATGACCAACAGGTCATGAAGCAGGAATGGGAAACCATCTGGACCAAGAGCTGGCTTTTGGCCGGGCTGGCGTCCGACATTGCCGAGCCGGGTGACTACTTCCTGTTCTCCATTGGCCATGAAAGCATCATCATCAGCCGCGACAATGCAGGCCAGGTGCAGGCCATGTACAATGCCTGCCAGCATCGCGGCAACCGGGTCATTGCGACCGAACAGGGCAGCGTGCCTGCCTTTACCTGCCCCTATCATGGCTGGACCTATGACCTCGACGGCACCCTGCAGACGGTGCCGGATGAAGAACGGTTTGAGCCGCGCATCGACTGCGACGCCTATTCGCTCAAACATGTGAAGGTGGAAGTCTGGGCCGGGGTCGTCTGGGTCAATATGGACCTTGAAGCCGCCCCGTTGGCCGATTTCCTGGGCATTGTGCAGGACCATCTGACGCCTTACCGCATTGAAAATATGGTGCTGATACTCGACCAGACGCTGGAGATCGACGCCAATTGGAAAACCGCCGTCGACAATTTCAACGAACAATATCATGTGGACTTCATCCACCCGCAGCATGCCAGCATGGTGAATTGCCGCGACTCGGTGAATGAGCTTTGGCCCTATGGTCACCGCCGCACGATTGTGGAAGGTTTCGTGACTAACCCGCGCTATGGCGAACCCGAAGAAGCCCCGCCCATTCTCGACATGATGGCCCGGCAGATCGGCCTGAACCCGGATGACTTCAAGGGCCGGGTAGGGGACATTCGCAAGGCCGCCCAGGTGCAAAAGCGCAAACTGGGGGAAGAGCTGGGCTATTCCTATGACGAATTCCCCGATGATCTGGTGTCAGATGTGGTGCAGTACGACCTGTTCCCCAACATCATTGCCACCATTCACCCGGAATATCTGTGGATCATGCGGCCGCGCCCGCACCCCACAGACCCCAATAAATGTTTCTTCGACAAAATGACCCTGCAAATCCACATGGACGTGGGGCACGATGCCGAAAGCGGCCTGTCGCTGATCGGTGACGTGTCGCAGCAGGTGGCCCTGCAGGGCGCCCGGCCCGAGCACGACGTGTTCGACCGCGAGGCCGTGATTACCGGCCAGAAGAGCATGACCATCACCATCGACCAGGACGTCCACTACCTGCCCGATATGCAGGCGGGCATGATGTCGGCTGGTTTTCAGCAGGCGGTGTTGAACGAAGATGAATCCCGCATCCAGCATTTCCACGACTGGTGGGACGTCTGGATGAACGACGCGCCATTTGAGCGCGCACAGGCAAAGGAAGCAGCAGAATGAATGTAGAAAATCCCAATGGCATGAAACCCGGCGAAGCCCGCACACCGGGGCAAAGCACCCGTGATGTCATTATGCGCGACCCGATCGCCCCGCCCTGGCCGATCCTGGAAAGCGCTCCGAAATTCCTCGGCGACGCCGACATTCCCTATGACCGCTATACGTCGCGGGAATTTTACGACCAGGAAATGAACAAGATGTGGAACCACGTCTGGCAATGGGCCTGCCGTGAAGAACACATCCCCAACCCGGGCGACCAATATGTCTACGAGGTCGGGACGTATTCGATCCTGATCTGCCGCACGGAAGCCGGTGAGGTGAAGGCCTATTACAATTCCTGCCTGCATCGCGGTACGCAGCTGCGCCCGACGGATTTTGAAGGCACAGGCGAGAATTTCCGCTGCCCATACCATGGCTGGACATGGTCGCTGGATGGCGAGTTGATTGACCAGCCCTGTGACTGGGACTTCCCGCACGCCCCGGCAGAAGATTTCAGCCTGCCTGAAATACAGGTCGGCCTGTGGGGCGGGTTCGTGTTTATCAATATGGATGAAAATTGCGAGCCGCTGGAAGATTATCTGGGCCCGCTGAAGGAACATTTTGAGGCCTTCTTCCCGCTCGAGCGTAAATATATCGAAGTGCATCTGCGCCGTACCCTGCCGGTGAACTGGAAGGGCGCTGCCGAAGCCTTTATCGAAGCCTACCATGTGCGTGAAACCCATGCGGGCGGCACCGAAATTGGCTGTGCGGCGACCAATGCCGAATATGACATTTTCTCCGACAACGTCACTCGCTTCATCCACACCATTGGCTATGAAGATGTGCACTGGCCGGCCGAAGAAACGTCTGAGCAGATCATGGAAGCCATGACCAAGCGAATCGCCGCTGCCGAGGCCAACCGCCAGGTTCAGAAGGAGAAATACAACTTCGATGCATCCGACCGGTCGGAATGCGAAATGCTTGATTCTATTGAGTATTTCCTGTTCCCCAACATGTTCCTGTTCCCCGGCATTACCCTGCCGATGATCTACCGCTTCCGCCCCAATGGGGATGATGTGGATTCATGCTGGTTCGACCTGATGTTCCTGCGCCCGCTGGCCGATGGGGAAGAACACCCCGAGCCGCCCGAATGCGTGCATCTCGATGTGGACGAAGTCTATGCCACGGTCCCGAATATGGACCCGGGCCTGGCCATTGTTTACGAGCAGGACACATCGAACATGGAAGCCCAGCAAAAGGGCTTCAAGGCATCGAAAAAGCGCGCGCAGACCCTGGCCAACTTCCAGGAAAGCCGCACACGGCAGGTGCATATAACGCTCGATAAATATCTGAATGCCTGACGGCCTTCAGGGGGTGATAAATATCTGAACGCTTGATCTCGCTCACGCCAGTGCACCTTGGGGGGCAAGGCTGCGCGGGCGCGGCGAAGTGTCGCCGGGCCGCAATTCGCGGCCTTCTCGCAGGCGGCCTTAATAAAGGCTAATCGCCTGCTCGTTAGAACCGTTCGACCCTTCGATAATCTGGCCTTGGTCGCGCCAGCGGCAAAACATTGGCTACCCACTGTTTTGAAAGGGCTGATCCCCTGGAGGGAAACGACCGATGGTCGAATTCACTCAGGGTGAACAGATAATTTAGAGGCCGTTCGTGCCGAGTGATTTGACGGCCTTTAGGCAGGCAAATTGTATCGAGGTATGAACGGATCAAAGCAAGTCGAGACCCCCGGCTATGTGTCCGCACCTCGATACAACGTCTCGCTACGCTCGTCGCCACTCGGTACGAACGGTTTTAGCGAGCGGGTGCATATCACCCCCATTGCAATGCGGCGGTCTCTCTGTAAAATTTGCCCATTAATTGGGAGATTACAGTTCATGCTTCGGGGTGCGTTTCACCACATAGCCGCTTGTGTGGCGCTTTTCCTGTTTGGCCAGTCCGTAACAGTGCCTGTGGGCGCTGTTGTGCCAGACAATGCTATTGCCGACAGCCTGAGTGCCGGATCAGCGGCCACCCCGTTGACCATGCCGGGGGACACTACCCAGTCCGGGCAATTGGTGCAGGAGCGCTGGCTGCCGCTGTTTGCGCGCTATTTCCCGCTCTATGAAGACAAGCTGGCCGCCACGCGTGAACACCTGCTGAAACGTCAATTTGGCCAGTCGACGCGCGAAGCCATTGCCGAGGCCGGGGCGACTATTCCCGACGGCATGCTCGCCACCCGCCAACAGGCTGCGGCCAATCTGGAACCAGACGCCTATTATTGGCTTGGCCTGCACCATGATGCCGGCGTTGGCCTGGCGCAGAATGATGCCCAGGCGCGAGACTGGTACCAGCTGGCGGCCAATCTGGGCCATGCGGATGCACAGTTGATGCTGGTGGCGCTCGATGCCGAAGCACAACAGGAACAACAGGCCCCGCCCGAGGCGCTGATCAACCTGGCGGAAGGGGGCGATGATCGCGCCCGGCAGTTATTGGCGCTGTACCATGTGCCCGATGACACCGACGGCCACGTGCCGGATGCCCAGGGTCGCCCGGGCGGTGATCGGGAACAGTCGGCCCGCTGGTTCCGGGCGCTGGCAGAATCCGGCGACAATGAAGGCAAGCT
>JAURPT010000165.1 GCA_030836535.1 Alphaproteobacteria bacterium | reverse complement strand
CAGGGACTGGGCGACCCAATCAACCTCTTCAGCCACTTCCCGCGTATAGGGGAAACCTGCAAGCGCCGTACTGAGTTGGTTATCGTCTGGTGGCGTCTCGAAATAGGCATCGATTTGCCAGTCATCCGCGCCTTCTATTTCGAAACTGGCGAGGGCAGGGGGCGTGTCGATGGGTGCGAGCTCAAACAGCCGAGCTTCAACATCATCCACCCGTATCTTGGGGACGACCAGGCGGATTTGCGTGGCGGTCATGATCCGGCCTCGCTGGCGGGGACGATGAACGAATCGAGCACCCGTTTGGTACCCGCTTTGTCGAAATTCACTTCCAGCTTGTTGCCGTCCATATCTTCAATCTGGCCATAGCCGAATTTCTGGTGGAATACCCGCTCGCCAATAGCAAAATCTGTTTCGGACTTGGTGCTGAAGGTGACTTTCTTGGCCTCGCCTTTGATGGTCGTTGGTTGTTGGGCCCTGCGATAACGGGCTGTACGACGCGGTGGCACTTCTTCCCAGCCCATATTGCTTTGCTGGCCGAAGCTGTCTTGCTCGTAGTCGTCATCGTCATAAGCGCTGCCATAACCGCTATATCTGCCTTGCGACAGGCCGGGGGCTGCTTCCCGGTGGATGTGCTCTTCCGGCAATTCTTCGATAAAGCGCGAGGGCAGAGAGGCTTGCCACTGGTTGTAGATACGCCGGTTGGCCGCCGCGCTGATATAGGCGCGTTCGCGGGCGCGGGTAATACCGACATAGGCCAGGCGGCGTTCTTCTTCCAACCCGGTATTGCCGCTCTCATCCAGCGACCGTTGGTGAGGGAACAGGCCTTCTTCCCAACCGGGTAAAAAGACCGAATCAAATTCAAGCCCCTTGGCGCTGTGCAGGGTCATGACATTGACCTTGTCATCTTCTGCCATTTCATCGACAGCGGTGGCCAGGGTGACGTGTTCCAGGAAACCACCCAGGTTCTCGAAAGGCTCCATACTGCGGACTAGCTCCTGCAAATTCTCCAGCCGCCCTGGTGCGTCGGCAGATTTGTCCCGCTGCAGCATGTCGGTATAGCCGCTTTCATCCAGGACAATTTCCGTCAGCTCCATATGAGGCATGTCGTCCATCAGTTTGCGCCAGCGGTCGAAGCCATCCATCAGCCCGCGCATGGAATTCAGCGCGCGGGGGCGCAGGTCCTCGCCATCGGCAACCATGCGGGCAGCCCGAGACAGCGCAATGCCATTTTCCCGCGCAGCATGGCGCACGGCCTGCAGGGCAGCGTCTCCCAAGCCGCGTTTGGGTACGTTGAAAATGCGCTCAAAGGCCAGATCATCATCGGGCTGCGAGATCACACGCAGATAGGCAATGGCATCGCGGACTTCACGGCGTTCATAGAACTTCTGGCCGCCAATGACGCGATAAGGCACGCCAATGGTCATGAATCGGTCTTCAAACTCGCGGGTCTGGAACCCGGCGCGGACCAGTACGGCCATCTGATTGTAGGATGATCCACTGCGTTTCAGGTTTTCGACTTGTTCACCGATGGTGCGGGCTTCTTCTTCCCCGTCCCAAACACCGGTGACGGAAACCTTGTCGCCGCCATTGCTCTGGGTCCACAGGGTTTTACCCAAGCGCCCCTGATTGGCGGCAATCAGGCCGGACGCTGCACCCAGAATGTGGGTGGTGGACCGATAGTTTTGTTCCAGTCGGATAACTTTGCCGCCGGGGAAGTCCTGCTCGAACTTCAGGATGTTGCCTACTTCTGCCCCACGCCAGCCATAGATGCTCTGGTCGTCGTCACCTACGCAGCAGATGTTGTGGTGCTGTTGGGCCAACAGGCGCAGCCACAGATATTGCGCCACATTGGTGTCCTGATATTCATCGACGAGAATGTATTTGAACCGCCTTTGGTAGTCCTGCAGCACGTCGGCATTCTGCATAAACATGGTCAGGCAATGCAGCAGCAGGTCGCCAAAGTCGGCGGCATTCAGCGCCTGTAGCCGTGCCTGATAATCGATATACAGCTTGGCTGCTTTGCCATCGGCAAACAGATAGGCATCGTTGGCCGAGAGTTTATCCGGCGTCAGGCCCTTGTTTTTCCAATTATCCAAAACGCCGGCGAACTGGCGGGCAGGCCAGCGTTTTTCGTCGATGTTTTCGGCCTGTAGCAGTTGCTTGATCAGCCGGATTTGGTCGTCCGTGTCCAAAATAGTGAAGTTGGGCTTCAGCCCCACCAGTTCCGCATGGCGCCGCAAAATGCGCGCGCAGACAGAGTGAAAGGTGCCTAGCCAGGGCATGCCTTCCACGGCCTGGCCAACAAGCGAGCCAACGCGTTCTTTCATTTCCGCAGCGGCCTTGTTCGTGAACGTCACCGCCAGAATCTGGCCTGGCCAGGCGCGTCCTGTCGCCAAAATGTGGGCGAGCCGCGTTGTAAGCGCGCGCGTTTTACCGGTGCCTGCGCCCGCCAGCACCAGCACAGGCCCATCGGTGCTGAGCACCGCATCACGTTGTGGTTCATTCAGCCCCTCCATATAGGGAGAGGGTGGTTCTGCAGTGGGGGGCGGCTGGTGGTCCAGCGCATCAAGATCGAACGGGTCAGACATGCCACCGTTCTATAATACTCCTGCGGTCCTGTCCCCCGCTTTGTAGGATTTTGTCAGTCTTCGCCGCGTTCTTCCGCCCGTTCTTCCAACAGCACGCGGTTATAGGCGGCCAGCGCATCTCGGTGCAGCAACAGGCCAACGACGGCTTTGGATTCTTCATTGTCCAGCACCGGCAGATATTCCTCGCTGGTCACGTCGAAGGCGGTTAACGCCTTCTGTAGCGGATCATCCCGATAGACAAGGCGGCTGGGCTGTTCGGCAGCATCTGCCGCTTCTGACACTTCTTTATCGCCGTCCTCCAGTTCCTGCAGGCTGTGGGGTGTGATCATACCCTTGAACCGACGATCTGCATCCTGCAGGACCAGCAGACTATGAGGGGCCAGGGGTAGCCGCAGGCGTACATCATCCATGCTGGCTGCGGGTTCAATGCTGCGATAATCACTGCTCATGACCTCGCCAATACGCTTGGTTTGTACGATATGCCGTGCCCTGCCACTGCGTAGACGCAGGCCGCGTTGTTCCAGTTGGCCGTGGAAGAAAGACAGGGTGCCAGACTGACGGGCAATGACACTGGCCAGCATGGTAGCGACCATAATGGCGATGGAAAGCTGATAGTCGCCAATCAGTTCGAACACGATCAGGAAGGTCGAGATGGGGGCGCCCAGCACGGCACCGGCAACGGCCCCCATGCCGATAATCGCGAACAGACCGTGGGAGGCGATTGTCTCCGGCACAATAGAGGCTGCCAGCAGGCCAACAGCGCCGCCTGTCATGGCGCCAATGAATAGTGCGGGGCTAAAGACGCCGCCGCCGAAACCGGCACCGAGGCTGACAGAAGTCATGAGTATTTTGAGGACAAGCAGGGCCAGGAGCATCCACAGGATGTAGCCGCCTTGCAGGGCTGTATCCGTGGCTTCATAACCCACGCCGAGAATTTGCGGAAACATCAGGGCAACAAGGCCGACGATCAGGCCACCCAGCATGGGGTGTGTCCAGCGAGGGACCTGGCTGAGGCGACTGAACAACCCATTTGCCAGTAAAATCGTGCGCAGGAAGCCGATAGAAACAAATGCGCAAATCACGCCCAGCAGGATGATCACGGGAATATCCCAGGCAGAAGCAAAGCTGTATTCGGGAATGATAAAGGCCGGGTAGTTCCCCATATAGGCACGTGAAACGATCGTTCCGACCACGCTGGCCATCACAATCGGGGCAAAAGCGTGGATCGCGTAGTGGCCCAGCACCACTTCCATGGCGAAGAACACCCCCGCTATGGGGGCGTTGAAGGATGCTGCCACGGCGGTGGCAACACCGCAGCCCATTACCGTGCGCGACAGCGCAGAGGTAAGCTTCAGCTTTTCCCCCAGCCAGGCAGCCAGTGTCGCCCCCAAATGCACGATCGGTCCCTCACGGCCTGTCGAGGCGCCAGCCCCCATGCTGATAGCAGATAGGCCTGCACTGTAGAGGCCCTGGCGTAATGGCATGCGGGCGCTGTTCAGGGCATTGGCTTCAATCGTATCGGCAATGCCCAATGCGCGACCGTTCTGCATCAGATGGCGCAAGATCAGCCCGACAACGAGCCCGCCCAAAACGGGCGCAAGCATGATTCGCCACCAGGGGGTAGTAATGGCGGCTTCATAGATGCGTTCACCGCCAAAACCCAGGAAGGTGATCTGTGCCAGGTCGATGAGCTCGCGAAAGCCGATTGCCCCATAGGCGACCACCACACCGATGACAACAGACAGGCCATAGAGAATGACATGCTGGTTCTGGCGCAAACGCCAGAATTTGATCAGCAGGTCCTTCATGGCAACACGCTCTATTGCCTATTTCACGGTGATGGTAATCGGGGTTGAGACAACAGGCGGACTGTGGGGAATGTGGTACATGTCTCCCAGGATCAGCTGCAGGGTGTGGGTGCCCGGTGGCAGATCGACCATGGCCTCTGTCTGCCCACCCCCAAAGTGCAATAAGTCTTCTTCATTGGGCATGGCTTCACCCGCAGGCGGCAGGTCACGATTGATCAGCAAATGATGGTGGCCGGTATGTTCTTTTTCCGTGCCGGCAGGGGCGACGCCCATATTACGAAGGCCAAACACAACGCGAACCGGGCTGGCAACCGTCATGTCGTCAGCAGGGCTAATGAAATAGACTGCCGCCCCTTCTGGCGATGGTGAGAGGTCATCATCCGCGATGGCGGCGTTGCTGGTGGCCAGGAAGGCCAGGCAAAAACATAAAGAATGCAAAAGTTTCACTGTTGGGACTCCTTTCCCCGTTGGCGGCGTCGGGCCGGTTGTCTATATTTTACATGTTAGCCCCGAACATGCATCTGGCAACAGGGGCGTCGACGCAGATTTAGGCTGGACGACGGAAACCTCATAAAGGAGGAGGAGACGCTTTTGAAGCGCTTAATCTATGGCCTGGGTGCCGTCATCGCAGTTATTGTCCTGGGCCTGCTCTTGGCCCCGGCTTTTCTTGAGCCCGACCAATATCGCGACCTGATTGAAGACCAGGTTGAAGATGCCCTTGGCCGCCCCGTTACCATTGAAGGCGAATTGTCACTGAGCCTTCTGCCGTCTCCATCATTGAGCGCAGAAGGGGTGCGCATTGCCAATGTGCCCGGCGCCTCGACAGTCGACTTTGTTAAAATTGGTGCGCTTGAGATTGACGTCGCAACCGGTCCGCTGCTTCGCGGCGTTGTGCAGGTTGAAAGAACGGTACTGGTCGAGCCAGTTGTCAATCTGGAGGTGCTGCAGAGTGGGGGCAATAATTGGACCATCACCGGCAAGACAGCCCCAGCAAGTGTTCCTGAAGACCCCGGCGGGTTTGATGTCAGCCTGGATGATTTGCTGATCGAAAATGGCACGATCAACTATGTCGATGGATCCACGGGGACAACTCATCAGTTTAGCCAGGTAAACGCGCAGTTAGCGGCGGAAACGATGGCAGGCCCGTTTCGAGTCGACGGCGAGCTGCAGTGGAACGACCTGATAGCGTCTATCAACGCGAGCCTGGGGGATACGAGTCGGTCTCGTTTCCCCATGGAGGCAAAACTGCATCTCAGCGACTATGGCCTGGAAATCACCCTCAATGGCGTTGGTTTTGTCGATGACGCGCATCATATTTTTGATGGCAAGGTCAGGGCCCAGGCAGAAGACCTGCGTCACTTGCTTGCAGAATTGATGGGTGTCGAAGATACGCCTGCAGGTGATCCGGTCCTGCTTGCGGTGGATGGTCGTGCCTCGCTGACCCAGGAAGCGCTTACGCTGGAAGATGTCGATATTGCCCTTGGCCAGGTTTCCGGCCGGGCTGAACTGGGTATGAATTATGGTGGGATGAGCGACATCCGGGCCATTGTTTCCCTCCCCGTGTTGGATACTGAGGCACTCGCCTTGCGTGACTGGCTCGATAGTGTGGAGCCAAGAGACGATGATACGCTTTTTGCGATCCCGTCGGACATGGCCGCGTCGCTTGATCTGACCATTGAGGGTATCAGGCTGGAAGAGCAGACCATCCGCCAAATTCGACTGGCGGCCCGGATGGAGAACGAACAGGTTGAGGTCACCAATTTCCGGGCATTGCTGCCTGGCAGTTCGGACATTTCCCTGGGTGGTGTGGTGCAGGCGCAATCCGGCACACCAGCCTTTGAGGGCCAGTTTCGTATTGGCTCTTCCAATTTCCATGCTTTGCTGACGAGCATGGGCGTGCCTGTTGAGGGTATTCCCAAGAACAGGCTGACGCAGCTGATCGGGTCGGGCACGTTGAGTGCTATTGGTTCCATAATGAGGCTGGCTGATCTTGCCCTGAAGGTTGATTCTACGAATTTGACAGGCGGGCTGGCTTATGGTTTGGGTCGGGAAAGGCCTTCGATTGGGTTCTCAATCAAGGCTGACCGGCTGAATGCCGACGCCTATATACCCGCCCCAGCACCGGATGAAGCAGCGGAGACAGACTGGAACGCCTTTGTTAAGTCACTGAGCGGCTATGACCTCAATGGCACGCTGGGTTTTGACCAACTCACTTATCAGCGTGAGACAATCCGCCAATTGGCGGTCGACATGCGTGTAACGGCAGACGGGCTGACTATCAATAGCCTGAACTCGCCTGACCTGGCCGGTGCGCGGGTCGAGGCGAAGAATTTGACCGTCCGTCATGGTGATGTGTTGAGTGTATCCGGTGATATCGGGGTTGCATCCAGTGACTTGAATCGCTTGGTACGTTTGGCCGGTTATAGTGAACTGACGCAGTCACTTCGCCTGACCAGCGGGCAGGCTGACCTGGGTATCAATATGCAGGGTGACCAGCTGGATGTGCGTGGCAAAGGTACGCTGGGAATCACTCAGGCCAATATGCGTATACAATCCAGCAAT
>JAURPT010000164.1 GCA_030836535.1 Alphaproteobacteria bacterium | reverse complement strand
ACATGGCGACCGGAGAAATACTCTGGCGTTCTCCCATGGAAGATACCTGCGATGGCAGAGCTTATTGCGTACCAGGCATTGCAGTGGCCATAACCGCGACAGATCAACTGATTTTTGCTGGCGGAATTGACGGCATGATGCGCATTTACGATACCGCAACCGGCAAAGTGCTCTGGCAATATCAGACCGCAAAAGAGTTTACAGATGTGAACGGTGCCAAAGGAAATGGCGGCGCCATTAGCGGCGGGGCTGGGGCAGTCGCCTATGGCAATACTCTCTATGTCAGCTCCGGCTATGCATTCAACGGTCTCATGCCGGGCAATATGTTGCTGGCCTTTGAAATCAATCCCAAATAGCGCGATCGGAAGGCAACGCACCCATGTCAGCAGCTGCTGCACCTAATATCGACTGGAATACCAACCTCTTCATCGGGGGTCGTATGGTTGCGGGTGCTGGGGCACCCCTCACCGTTACAAATCCAGCAACCGGGCAGGATATTGCTACTTTCGACCAGGCGTCGCCAGCACAGGTCGACGATGCCATCAGCGCGGCAAAAACCGCCTTCGAGTCCGGTGTCTGGTCCGATGGAGAAACCCGCCGGGACATCTTGCTGCGGCTTGCAGACCTTCTGGAAGAGCACAGAGAAGAATTTGGTGCGGCCATCATCGAAGAGGTTGGCACACCGGCCAACCTGATCGCGCCATTGCAACTGGGCGTGCCGCTTGCCGCGCTGCGATATTATGCTGACATGGCGACCCTAGATCACACCCGCCAACTGGCGCCAGACACCCAGCCCGGTGCGCCCAGCGAAAGCTTGGTGCGTCAGGTCCCGGCAGGTGTCGTCGCGGCGATCACAGCCTACAATTATCCCATCTTGATGTTGGGCCTGAAGATTGCGCCCGCGCTGGCTTCGGGCTGTACCGTGGTCGTCCTGCCGTCGCCGCAGACGCCTTTGTCGACATTGTTGTTTGCCAAATTGTTGGCCAAGGCAGGCGTTCCGGACGGAGTGGTCAATATCATCGTCGGGGGCGTAGACGTCGGTACCGCGCTGAGCGAGCACCCTGATATTGACAAAATCTCGTTTACGGGATCGGTTCCCGTCGGCAGTGCGGTGATGCAACAGGCAGCCAAAACCATTACCGGCGTTGTACTGGAGTTGGGTGGGAAGTCTGCGACAATTGTCCTTCCTGACGCGGACCTGTCGACAGCGCTGGCCCCAATCCATTTGCGATACCTGCGAAATGCGGGCCAAGGATGCGCGTCGCCAACCCGTATACTCGTCCAGCGGGACCAACTGGACGACTTTATTGCCCGCAGCCAGGCGTTTTTCCCGACTGTTAAAACAGGAGACCCGCGAGACATCCACACAATTTGCGGACCCCTTATCAGCGAGGACCATCTGCTGCGGGTTGAGGGATATGTCGAAAGGGCCGTTGCCGCAGGGGCGCATATTGTCGCCGGTGGCGGTCGACCTGACCTGCCTCATGGTTGGTACATGAACCCCACCCTGATCACCGGTGTGAACAATTCAGATGAAATTTGTCGGGAGGAACTGTTTGGCCCCGTCGGCGTGGTGATGCCCTTTGACACAATTGAAGAGGCCATCTCCATCACCAATGACAGCCATCTCGGCCTTGCCGCCGCAATTTTCGGCCCTTTAGACCACGCTTTAGAGACGGCCGAAAAATTACGGGTAGGATCCGTCTATATTAATGGCGGCGGCGCAACACGCATGGACGCACCTATGGGCGGGTTCAAGCAGAGTGGCATTGGCCGCGAATACGGTATCGAGGCCTTGCGTGAATATCTGGAACCTCAGCACATACAATGGTCCATTGCTTAGGCCGCGGTGAGCTTCAGCAATTCAGGCGCGACATGTAACACGGGAGACCGGGCGTTTCGCAGGACATCCTGATGACACCGCCAGTGCCGGTCTCTTGCAGGTCACCCCCGGTGATATAGAGCTCACGCAAATCTTCTCCACCAAAAACGACGCTGGTGACACTGTTGTAAGGCAATTGCAGGGAATTCCCTTCAGACCCGTCTGCATTGAAGTAAGCCAGTTCGTTGCACATGTAACGGGCGACCCACAAACCGCCCTTTTCATCCAGCGCGATACCGTCGCAGTCTTCTACAGAGGCAAATAATTGTCGATTTTCCAGCGTGCCGTTAGGCCGGACTTCGTAAACAAAGACACCCTCGCCGCTTTCTGACAGGTACACCTTGCTGCCGTCGGGGTTGAACGCCAGCCCATTGGGGGTGCCCACCGGCCCCAGTTCTGTGATGAGGCCCGATGTATCGAGACGGAAAATGATACCCGGTTCTTGCGGTGTGCCGTTTTCAAATCCGGCAAGGTCGATGGTGCCCCCATAGATGTTACCGTGCTTGTCCGCCTCGATATCATTGATGCTGCCAATAGCGCGGCCATCCAGTGTCGTTTCAATAGGCTTTGAAGCATTGGTGAGCGGGTCAAAGGCCGCAAGACCATCAAAGCCGGAATGGATCACGAGGCCATCCATGTTGATGACACAGCCACCCACGAACCGCCGACCATCATCGATCACCTGAACACCGCCCGCGCTGGAATAGCAGCAAAACTTGTGCCCCATGACATCTGAAAAATAGAGCATTCCATCAGCATCGAACCTGGGGCATTCGGTTAACCAGAACCCGTCCGCAATCACTTCTATCGTCATTTTCCACTCCCCTTGCGCCTATTCTGGCGTTGGTCCAACCTCGATATTATGCCGTACGGCCAATAGTACACATTGCATTCAGTGCTCATCAATGATTGAATTATGCGCATAGTTTTTAATTGGGGAAATGGGGAGCATGTAGACATGTCGAAGGAAGCAAAAGATCGCGAAGTTTTGGACAAAATTTATGCTGCCTTTTTTGCCGGTGATATGGAGCTCTGGCTGACCTACTGGACCGAAGACTCGGTGCTTTGGGAAGCGGACTCGTTACCTTATGGCGGGGAGGCCAAAGGGCTGGATGCGATTCAGCAAACGTTCAAAGAGATGGGCGAGGCATGGTCAGAAGCAGACCTCGAAATTCACGACATTCTTGGCAGTGATGAGCGATTGATTACCTATGGAACCTGGACGGGCACCGGAGCCAAAACCGGGAAAAGCGTCAGCTTTCCGTTTGCCGAAGTTTGGGAGTTCAAAGACCAGAAAGTGGCCAAAGTAATCCCGATTTATAGCGATACTGTCTTGATAAACTCGGTGCTGACCTAAGGTAGATGGCATGAAATTTGGTATCTTGGCGACGCCAATCTGGGGCAAGGAAACAGACCCTGCCATCCAGTTTGCACAGCATCGGGAATTGTTGGAACTTGCAGAACAGCTCGGGTTTAACACAGTTGTCGCGGGCCAGCACTTCTTAGGAACCGAACTGCGATACTACCAGCCTGTGCCGTACTTGACCTATCTGTCTCAGTTCGCGCCCAGCATGGAAATGGCTATCGGCATTATACTTCTGTCGCTGGTCAATCCGGTGGAGACAGCCGAACAGGTGGCTACACTCGATGCCGTCACCGGTGGCAAAGCAATTTTGGGGCTTGGCCTCGGTTATGCCGATCATGAATTCAAGGCTCTTGGCATCCCAAGGGAATCGCGCGTGGAACGGTTTGAAGAAAGCCTGGCGCTGATCAAGGCCCTGTGGTCTGGGGATGAAGTGAACTTCAAAAGCGAGAATTTTGTCGTTGAAAATGTCTCGCCATCCGTTTTGCCGGTACGCCGCCCGCGCCCGCCCATCTGGATCGGTGGCCAGGGCGAACAGGCCATCCGCCGGGCGGCCCGCCTGAGCGACGCGTGGTATGCACCCCCCTTCCCAACCCATGAAGGCCTGACGCGCCTGCGGTCTGTGTTCCTGGAAGAGCGAGACTCAGTCGGACTTCCTCTCGACGGTGACTTTCCGTTACGACGCGAGTTAATTATTGCTCCCTCGCGCACCGAGGCCCGCAATATGGCCAGTCAGTGGAGTGCGGCACGCTACAAAACCTACCTGAAGTGGGGATTGGGCGAGAGCCTGGACAATGACGCCAAAGGCTTTGGCTCGCAGGCGGATGAAGACCTCGACGCAAGATTTATTCTGGGGACTGAAGAAGAATGCGCCGAGGCCCTGGACGGCTTGCGTGACGACCTGGGCATGACCCACTTTATGTTCAAGGCCCATTGGCCGGGGGTGCCGCATTTGGAATCCATGCGCCAACTTGAAAAATTCGGAACGGGCATCATTCCTAAACTTCGCAATGGCTGATCAGTCGGAAAAAAACCCCGATCAGACAACAGATTACCCTGCTATCTAGATTAAATTCCCTGTTACCTTTCTCAGGGAAATCAACGCTAACTCACTGTAATTACAAAATATATTTAGACTAAAAACTGGAAATATGCGCAAAAACACAGAATTTCCCTGTATTTCCCCGTATATCAGGGAAAATCAACGGAGACTGATCCGCGTCAGACTGCAAACACCACCACGCCTTCTCCTGCAAAACTGACCTGACCCCTGTTACGCAGCCACCTTCTATGTAACCTTTAGGGTGGTGTTTTGT
>JAURPT010000163.1 GCA_030836535.1 Alphaproteobacteria bacterium | reverse complement strand
CCCATCAGGGCCTGTGCTTCTGCCGAGCTGCCTGCACCGCAAACAGTGCCTGCGCCTTCATTGCCGCAGGGCACGGGGACATTCAGCCGCATCTTGTGCATGGGCATGAAGGCCGGTGGTACCTGCGCGGTGATGGTGTCGCCATTCTGGGCGACGGTTGAGACATCGGCCATGCCGAGCACGAGGCCAAGATCTGATGGGTTGATGGGGGCGGCTTCCACCTGGACGATGACTTCATCATCCGCCGGGGTGGGGATGGGCACGTCCACAACGGAGAGTTCAAGTGTGCCGTCTTCGCGGACAGTAGAGGCCAGCTGCTTGCCTGTATCTGACATAATGCTTCCTGTGTGATCGATGTTTCAGTGGCAGCAGTATGGGCAGCAAGTGCACATGAGTAAATGGCCAGTGCAGTGCCCTGGGGCATTACACTGGCCATTCAGCATTGATTGGTGCTTGTGAAAGAGGCCTATTCGGCTGCTTTCAACCCCGCCATGGCTTCATCCCAGGCAGCGGCGGCCTGTTCCCAGCCGACGAGGGCGATGGTTTCATCATTCTCGTCGA
This sequence comes from Alphaproteobacteria bacterium, assembly GCA_030836535.1. GTDB lineage: Bacteria > Pseudomonadota > Alphaproteobacteria > SMXS01 > SMXS01 > SMXS01. The sequence goes on along the minus strand of JAURPT010000163.1, from coordinate 6,886 downwards.
TGAAGTTCAACGGACCCAGGAAGGTCATGTAGAACTCGGAATCTTCCGGGAAATAGGTTTTGTCGTGGCGGGCGTTGCAGGATTCGTAGCCATAACCCGGTGCCACGGCGGTGGCGCCGCCTTCGGCAACACCACCCCGCACGTCCATACGTCCTTTGGTCAGGAAATATTCCCCCGGCCCCATATGGATATGGGCCGCAAAGGAAGACCCGGCGGGACAGTCATAATATGCTGTCCAGGCGCCGGATTCGGGCGAGACATGCAACAGCTTCCAGCGAATGCCGCCTTGCGCCAGCCCCTCTGGAAATTCTGCCCAGGGCATTTCATCCATCTGAACATATTCTTCAGGAATGTGTTCTTTCATTTGTCTCGTCCCTCCCTCTTTTGGACTCTGGTTAGCTAGACCATGAAGCCAATAGGGCTAAAGGTCTTCCGGTTGCGGCATGCCCTCCATGTCGACACCGGCATAGTATGGCTCATCACCCAATGCGCCGACTTTGGCAAAGAATTCAGCACCGACAGCAATGCCGGTTTCTTCCTTCTCTGTCGTTTGGCGGAACATGTTCCACGAGGCCGGGTGCAGGTCGCGGCAAATGGCGAACAGCCTGTCGGCTTCTGCCTGGTTGCCCTGGTCCTGCACAAAGCGACCCAGCTGGAATGTGGCATGGGCGAGCGCAACATCGCCTGACATTTCAGGCACATGCTCGCGGGCGTCTTTTGCGTCAAACACGAACTTGCTGTTCGCGCCATTGACGGCCCAATCTCGCACGGCGTTCGTGTATGTCGTCCGCGCATCGGCTGCCAGGGCAAGTTTGTCCTCGGCAAAGGTGCCCGTCTCGGGGTCGAAGAAACGCAGCATATCGATTGAACCACCCGTTTCAGGCGGACGAACGATGATGCCGTTTTCATCGATCCAGACGCATTGAGGTACGTTGACCATATTATAGAGGCTGGAAACCTCATGGTTCTGGTCAATCAGTGACGGATGCGTCGGGTTGGCTGCCTCTATCCAGGGGCGAGCCGCTTCGATGTCGGCGTCCATCGCAACGGTGATGATGATGAAGTCTTCGTCTTTAAGGTCGTTGTAAAGTTCCTGCCAAACTGGCGGATCAGCACGACAGCCTCACCAACTGGCCCAGGTGGCCAGCAAAACCCTTTTGCCGCGGAAGTCGACAAGTGAATGCTCGACGCCATCAAGGCCTTTCAGGGTGAAGTTCGGGGCTTCCAGGCTGGTCAGGGCCGCATTGCGGTCGGCTGCGCCTTCCCCCAGGAACCAGGCATCGCCTGCTTCCGTTGAAACAGCGGGTTTGTCCATCAGCGCCCAGAAGGCGCCGACATTCACTGCGTCGTCGGTAACAAATTCGTTCTCGCGACCAGCAGGGATGGGGACGCAAATGTCGCCCTTACAAAACCCTTCTGGCTTGAGAACCCAGCCGGTGGCGGCGGCAACGTCGTCGCGCTTCAGCCAAAGGCCGTCACTGCCGACAGTTGTCACAGCCGCTCGACTGTTCTCAGTCAAGATAGTCGTCATTTTTCACTCCTCAGGAAAAACAGCCTAGACGGTACCAGTTATAGGCTTCACCATACAAGTACTGATGGGGTAAGCGTGGGGTTCTGAAAATGTGTTGGAAACCAATGACTAGCTAATCCAGTTGCAAATCATTATTAACTAACACTATGGTGCCCGCGACAGGGCCGTGATTCACTACCCCAATGGAAGGGTCTTATGCAGGGTACAAGAGGCAAATACAGGAGCAGGCTGGGCAGCCGCGGCCAAACGGTGTTTACCGTTGGCCTTGCGATGCTGATGGCCTTTCCCCTTGTCTATGTGCTGTTTGCCGTGTTGCAGCCTGTTACGGCGTCTTGGGCGCATATTCAGGACACGTTGCTGCTGCAATATATTCTTAATACAGCCGGGTTGGCGGTTGGGGTCGGGCTAGGCTCCCTCATCATTGGCGCGTCCTGTGCCTGGCTTGTGACCATGTGTGATTTTCCGGGGCGGCGCGTCTTTCAATGGGCGCTATTTCTGCCATTGGCGGTCCCTGCTTATGTGCTGGCTTATACCTATACGGACCTGCTGCAGTTCGCGGGGCCGGTGCAGGGCTTTCTGCGCGATACTTTCGACTGGGGCAGGGGAGACTACTATTTCCCGCGAATCCACTCACTGGGCGGCGCTATTTTTGTCCTGACCTTCGCGCTTTACCCTTATGTCTACATGCTGGCGCGGGCGGCTTTTATGGAGCAGTCTATCTGCGTGATTGAAGTATCGCGCTCTTTGGGCTGTTCACCGCTGCGTGTCTTCTGGTCTGTTGCTTTGCCGCTTGCACGGCCTGCACTCATTGGGGGGCTGGCGTTGGTTCTGATGGAAACACTGGGTGACTTTGGTGCGGTGGCGTATTTCTCGGTCAAGACGTTTACCACCGGCATTTTCCACGCTTGGCGCGACCTGGGGGACATTCAGGCGGCGCTGAAGCTTGCGGCTATTTTGGCGATCTTTGTGATGATGGCGCTTTATCTGGAGCGCTTGTCTCGCCGGTCTGCCCGTTATCATCATACATCAGGGCGGTATCGCCCTTTGCCGAATTATGAATTGAAGGGCCAGGCCAAAATTGGCGCCATTCTGGCCTGCAGTATTCCTGTGTTTATCGGCTTTGCCTTACCCGGTGGGAAATTGCTGTGGTGGGCATTAGGCCACACGCCAGATTTGGACGGTTTTGGCAGCCTGGTTGCGGACAGTCTGACTGTGGCGACCATAACGTCTGTGCTGGCGGTGCTGGTGGCAACATTGCTGGCCTATGCGGCCCGGCTCAATACCGGGCGACTCGTGCAAACAGCAACACGGTTTGCGGTGATGGGCTATGCGGTGCCAGGGCTGATACTGGCCATTGGGATCGTGGTGCCCTTTACCTTTGTAGAGAACAGTCTAGATGCCTGGATGCGAGCGAGTTTTGGTATCTCAACCGGGTTGTTCCTGTCCGGCACCTTGGTGGCGCTGATCTTCGCCTATCTGGTGCGGTTCCTCTCCGTCTCCTTCAACGCAATTGAGGCAAGCCTGGGCAAGGTCACACCAAGTTTCGATGCGGCTTCGCGGACATTGGGTACTTCGATGACCGGTACGCTAGGCCGGGTACAATTGCCTTTGATGTCTGGCAGCCTTCTCACGGCGGGTCTGCTGGTATTTGTTGATGTGCTCAAGGAATTACCCGCGACATACGTCTTGCGCCCGTTCAACTTCAATACGTTGGCGGTACGGACGTTTGAGTTGGCTTCTGATGAACAATTGGTGGCGGCATCTGTGCCTGCGCTGACCATCGTACTTGTCGGGTTGATCCCCATCATTATGATGAGCCGCGCAATTGGGGCTGCTCGCCCCGGCAAACCATCTGCAGAATCACTACCGCAGGGAGCCATGGCATGAGTGGCCTTGAGATAAAAAACCTTGCTCATGATTATGGGGCGGGGACGCTTTTTGATGGCTTTAACCTGACAGTAGGGGCGGGTGAAGTCGTTAGCCTGTTGGGGCCGTCCGGTTGTGGTAAGTCGACCATCCTGCGGCTTGTCTCGGGGCTGGAGGCGGTTCAGCAGGGCAATATCTCTATCGGCGGTGTGCTGGTTGGCGACCAGACGACGCATATCTTGCCGGAGAAGCGCCATATTGGCCTGGTCTTGCAGGATTTTGCTCTGTTCCCCCATTTGAATATCAGTGAGAACGTTGCCTTTGGCCTGCGTGGGCAGGACAAAGCCAGCGTCAAAAAGCGGGTGGGTGAGCTGTTGGCGCTTGTTGGCCTTGGTTGGGCGGCCGACAAATACCCCCACATGCTCTCAGGTGGTGAACAGCAGCGTATTGCCCTGGCGCGGGCGCTGGCCGTTGACCCGGCGCTGATGCTTATGGACGAACCATTTTCGGGCCTCGATACGCAGCACCGCAATGCTGTGCGGGATGAAACATTGCGGGTCTTGAAAGAAACGGGTGTGCCGACGCTGTTGGTGACCCATGATCCGGAGGAGGCCATGCGGCTGTCTGACCGGATTGCCCTGATGCGCCGGGGTGGCATGGTGCAACTGGGCACCCCGAGCGAAATATATGAGCAACCTGTTGATGCCGATGTCGTTGCCCTGTTTGGTGACCCTAACCGGCTGGACACGTTCGTGCAGAATGGCGAAGCGGCGTCCCCCTGGGGGCCTATTGCGACATCACAGCCAGATGGGGTGGCGGAGGTCTGTATTCGCCCCGATGCTTTCAGGCTTTCTGATGATGGTGTTGAGGTCAAAGTCAAAAGCCAGCGTTATCTGGGGGCTGACTGGCTGGTTTCTTTTTCCATATCCGGAGCGGAAGGTGTTCATCATGCTCGCCTGGCTGCTCAACCGGGGCTGCAGCCCAGCGGTATGCAACGTCTTGTTCTTGATGCCCGAAAGGCTTATGTGTTTGGCAAAGCTTAGGGATGCCCTTTACCCGGGTGTGTCTGATCTGCGATACTGCGCTAGAAAAGCAAATTCCGCTGACGGGAGAGATTGATGGGCAATATTGGCTGGATACAAATCGCAATTGTTGTTGTGCTTGTCGTTCTTCTGTTCGGCCGCGGCAAGATTTCCGAACTCATGGGCGACGTTGCCTCTGGTATCAAGAACTTCCGCGAAGGCATTGCGGAAGATGAGCAGGAAGATACGGCAGACGCGTCGTTGCTTGATGGTGGTGAAACCATTGAAGGCAGCGCCACCAAGAAAGAAGAAGCCAAGGCTGAAGGCTAGGCTGGAACCGATCCTTATTGTGAAGCAGGGGGCCGCCGATGTTTGACATTGGGATGCCCGAAATGATGGTGATTGCTGTCGTGGCCCTGGTGGTCATCGGCCCCAAAGACCTGCCCAAAGTTATTCGTGCTGTTGCCGCTGGCATGGGGCGTTTGCGTGGGTTGGCCAATGAATTCCGCGCCGGGGTGAACGACTTTGTGCGTGAGTCCGAACTGGCTGAGTTGCAGGAAGCCATCGATAAAACCAAAGCGGCAATGGATGTGCCGGGGAATATCGAGAAATTTGTCGACCCAACCGGTAGCGTCCGCAAAACCTATGAGGAAGCAGTCAGCAAACCCACCAAGACAAAGACCGACAAGGGCGACGACAAGCCTGAAACAGACGGTACATCCTGACCATGGCGGGTACCGACGAGACAGCAGGCCCGGGTAACCCGGCGGATGATCGCAACCCCGAAGATGTGGAGCAGTCTCGCGCGCCCTTGCTCGAGCATCTGATCGAGCTTCGGAAGAGACTGCTCTACAGCATTGTCGCCTTCGCGCTGGTTTTTGTGGGCTGCGTATTGGTGGCCGAGCAAATCTATGCCTTTCTGGTACAGCCCCTGGCGGACCTGTTGCAGGATAGGCAGGACCCGCGCCTGATCTTCACAGGACTGGCCGAAGTGCTGTTCACCCAGCTTAAAGTGGCCTTCTTTGCGGCGCTGATGATTTCATTCCCGGTCTTGGCATCACAGATATGGATGTTTGTGGCGCCTGGCCTCTATCGTAACGAAAAGAAAGCCTTTCTGCCGTTCTTGGTTGCCACGCCGGTTCTGTTCTTTGCCGGGGCGGCCATGGCCTATTATGTCGTGTTTCCCTTCGCCTGGGAGTTTTTCCTCAGCTTTGAATCTCCAGGCGCTGCAGAGGGCGTGGCGATCCAGTTTGAAGGGAAGGTCGACGAATATCTCTCTATTGTCATGCGGCTGATCTTTGCCTTTGGGTTCAGCTTTATGCTGCCCGTGGCACTGGTATTGTTGGGCAAGGTAGGGCTACTGACATCAGACGGCCTGAAAGCGCGCCGCCGTTATGCGATTGTCTTTGTCTTTATCCTCGGCGCGATCCTGACGCCGGCCGACCCGTTTTCGCAGGTTGCTGTCGCCGTGCCGGTATTGATCCTTTACGAAGTCTCGATCCTGATCATCAAGGCCATGGAAAAACAGCGCAGACGGCGCTAGCCGGGTGGACGTAGCGGCAGGTGCCGCGTATACAGTCGCAGTCGAGGCATGGTGCCTCCCTACATGACGAAAACAGGCGCACATCAGCATGCATGACATCAAATGGATACGCGAAAATCCGGACGCTTTCGACGCAGCTCTTGCTCGACGGAACATGCCTGCCTCGGCCAGCGACATTCTGGCGCAGGACGCTGAGTTGCGTGCCCTGAAAACCCAGCTGCAGGAATGGCAGGGCGAGCGGAATGCGCGGTCGAAGGAAATTGGCGCTGCCAAGGCCAAGGGTGAAGACGCCGAAGCTATCATTGTCGATGTTGGTCGCCTGAAGGAGCAGATCAAGACAGGCGAAGAACAGGAAAAAGCCCAAGGTGAAGCACTCGATGCTGTTCTGGCTACCTTGCCGAATATTCTTGATGACGACGTACCTGAAGGTGCGGATGAAGATGCCAATGTGGAAGTGGCCACACATGGCGACCCACGCAGCTTTAATTTTGAGCCGAAGGAGCATTTCGAGCTCGGTGAACAATTGGGGATGATGGACTTTGATGCCGCCGCCAAGCTGTCTGGTTCACGCTTTGTCGTGCTGCGGCAGGGACTGGCCCGGTTAAGCCGTGCTCTGGGGGCCTTTATGCTCGACCTGCAGACTGGCGAGCACGGCTATGAAGAAGTCCAGCCGCCGCTTTTGGTGCGGGATGATGCGGTGTTTGGCACCGGCCAGTTGCCGAAATTTGCCGAAGACCTGTTCCGTACAACAAATGATATGTGGCTGATCCCCACTGCAGAAATCAGCCTGACCAATCTGGTCCGTGAACAGATCATGGCCGAAAGCGACCTCCCTGTTCGTATGACGGCCCTAACCCCTTGCTTCCGGTCGGAAGCCGGCGCGGCGGGCAAAGATACGCGGGGGATGATCCGCCAGCACCAGTT
>JAURPT010000162.1 GCA_030836535.1 Alphaproteobacteria bacterium | reverse complement strand
TGGCTGAAGGCCTCGACAAAGCAGAGGCCTATGCCCAGGCAGCAAAGCGCATGGCCTGGCCAATTATTGCCTCAGTTGCCACTACACTGGCGGCCTTTGTGCCCCTGCTCTTCTGGCCGGGTACGATGGGCGAATTCATGAAGTACATGCCGGTCACTCTCATGACGACACTGGTTGGCTCACTTCTGTCTGCCCTGATCTTTCTGCCAACATTAGGTGCAATTTTTGGCCGTTCTGTCGCCTCGAAAACAGAAACACTGTCAGCCCTCGCGGCAACACAATCTATCGACACCAAATCCCTTAAAGGATTCACAGGGGTTTACGCCAGAACACTCAGCAAGGCCATTCGGCATCCCTTCCGCGTTCTTATGGGGGCTGTAGGGTTATTGATTGGCGTCTGGGTCTTTTTCTTCTCGCTGGATCGAGGCATCGACTTCATGCCCAGCGGTGACTCGCATCTTGTCACGCTTGAAATTCGCGCTCGGGGTAATCTGTCCGTCATTGAAAAAGACTCGTTGGTGCGTGAGGTCGAAGATATCGTCTCCCAGGTTGACGACATTCGCTTCGTTTATGCCAATGTCGGTGGCGCAGGAGCAGACGTTGACACGGGCTGGACAGGCGGCGCCTCCGCAGACCGCATTGGTCTTCTTTCCTTGGAGCTGGACGATTGGCGCACGCGCAGGCGATCCGCAGAAATCGTCACCGAAATCCGCGAAAAGACCAAACACATCGCCGGGATTATCATCGTTCCCAGCCAAATGGAATTCGGCCCCTCCGAGGGCAAGGATATCGAGATTGAGGTTTCATCCACCAATCTCGACCTCATGTACAAGACGGCAACAGATCTCGCCCGTTACATGGAAGAAGACGTGCCCGGCATCCTTGATGTTGACACCACCCTTCCCCTGCCCGGCATTCAGTGGGAAATCGCTGTCGACCGTGCACAAGCGCAAAAATTCGGGGCCGATGTTTCCACCGTTGGCGGTGTTGTTCAAATGGTCACCAATGGGCTTAAAATTGACGAAATCCGGCCCGATGATGCTGATGAAGAACTCGATATTCGTGTACGCTTCCCCGAGGCACAGCGCAGCATTGCCACTTTGGACAGGCTGCAGCATCAGACCAGTGAAGGCCCCATTCCATTCTCTAACTTCGTCCTGCGCACGTCTGAGCCCAAGGTCGGCAAAATCGAACGCGTTGATGGCCAACGGATCATCAGCGTCTATGCCAATACAGCGCCAGACTTTGTTACAGACAAACAGGTCGGCGAGATTGGGCAATGGATTAAAGACCAAAACTTCGGCCCTGCCGTCAGTGTGACCTTCCGAGGAGAGGCTGAAGAGCAAGCAGAAGCCGGCCAATTCCTGATCAATGCCTTCATTGTCGCCCTGTTTATGATGGCCATCATCCTGGTGACCCAGTTCAACAGCTTCTATCACGCCCTGTTGATTCTCTCGGCCGTGATCCTGTCTACCTTCGGGGTTGTGGTCGGCATGATTGTGACCGGTCGCCCCTTCTATGTGGTGATGACAGGCGTCGGCATTATCGCCTTGGCGGGGATTGTCGTGAACAACAACATTGTGCTGATCGACACCTTTGCGCATCTCAAGCGCGCAGGCATGGCACCTTTCGATGCCATTATCCGCACCGGCGCCCAACGCCTGCGCCCTGTATTGCTGACAACCGTCACCACGGTCATCGGTATCCTGCCGATGGTTACCCAATTGTCGATTGATGTGATCAACCGTGAAATAGGCTTTGGCGCGCCAACTAGCGATATGTGGGTGGATCTAGCCATGGCCATCGTCTTTGGGCTTAGTTTTGCGACCATGCTGACCCTGGTGGTCACACCATGTTTGCTCGCCGCCCCCTATGTGTTGAAGGAACGCATCGCAAAGTGGCGCGGTACATCGCCACCTGCAGACGCTGCTGAAACAGCCGCTGAATAAACTTAGTCAGCCTCGGACGGTGGCCCGTCTACTTCACTGTCATCTTCAGTGCCAATGCCTTGCAGGGCGCCTATAACAATGATCACAATATAGACCAATCCAAGTGTCATAAGCGTCGCCCAGAAGAACGAGGTCAACAAACCCACGAAAACCACGACACCAACGAGAATGGGCACCACATAGTCGCGGTCAATCCGGATATATTTGAAAGAATAGGTCGGGATTTGCGAGATCATCAGCAGCGCCAGAATGATCATGAAAGGTGCGACGATCGCCGGATCCTGGAAAGCATCTACGCCAAAACCAATGCTGGCCAGCATGGGTAATAGCATCAACATGGCCGCACCCGGTGCTGGTACACCGACGAAATGATTCTGGACCTCGCCGCTTTCCTGCGCGTCCTTATCGAGGATATTGAAGCGCGCCAATCGAAGTGCACAGCAGACGCAGAACAACAGCGAGACAGCCCAACCAAGACCGCCTAATTGCTGCAAGGACCAAAAATACAGCACCAAAGCTGGCGAAACACCGAAACAAATAACGTCAGACAAAGAGTCCATCTCGGCGCCAAACCGGGACGTACCCTTGATCATTCTGGCAACACGACCGTCCAGAGAATCGAACAGAGCCGCCATCAAAACGGCAACAACAGCCATTGACCAATTTTCAGCGATGGCAAAACGAATAGCGGTAACACCGGAACACAAAGCCAGAACCGTCAGAATTGTCGGCGCCAAAGCGCGTACAGGAATGACCCGCGGCAAAGGCCGACGCAGTCTTTTTTTACGGGGCTTTACCTGATCGCCGCGCAACGTGCTTCCTCACTTGCTTGTTCATCTGCAATGACGGTTTCGCCAGCAACGGCCAACTGCCCTACAGAGACCAATGGCACCATGCCATCATCAAGGTAAACATCGACCCGGCTACCGAAACGGATAAGGCCAAACCGTTCGCCTGCCTGCAGTGAATCACCTTCCTCAACAAAACTCAAGATACGCTGTGCAACCAGGCCTGCAATCTGAACAAAGGCTATTGTCTTGCCAGTACTGGTTTCAAGACACAGACTCATGCGCTCATTGTCTTCGCTGGCTTTATCGAGCGTGGCATTCACGAAGGCACCAGGCGTATAGACCTTGCGCGTAATCGTGCCATCCATTGGCGATCTGTTGATGTGCACATTAAATACATTCATGAAGATACTGATGCGGGTACGCGGGGTATCTCCCAGCTCCAGCTCGGGCGGCGGCACAACGATCTTGATCAATTGCACCACCCCATCTGCCGGACTGATGACAAGTCCCTGACGTGTTGGTGTATGACGTTCTGGGTTGCGGAAGAAATAGAGGCACCAGACCGTTAGCACCACACCAACAAAGCCCAATGGAGCCCATAACCACCATAGCAAAATGCCTAAAACAGCGAAGATAGCTGCAAAGCGGTACCCTTCGGGGTGTACCGGCACCATTACCGATTTGACACTGTCGACCACGCTCATGGCTGTGCTCTATTCCTCATTGTTAGATAACGTCTGCAAGGTCTTCCAGGCGCCTTGCCACTTCTACTGCTTCCTGCTGTCGCTGCCACATACCCAAATAGGCGCCACCTTCAATAGCAACCAGTTCTGCATGTGTCCCCCGCTCAACGATCCTGCCTTCATCCAGCACGATAATTTCGTCCGCGTCCACAACAGTCGACAATCGATGCGCGATCACCAATGTCGTCCGATCCTGCGAGACACGTTTCAGCGCCGCCTGAATATCTTTTTCTGTATTGGTATCAAGCGCTGACGTTGCTTCATCGAGCAGCAGGATTGACGGGTTTTTCATAATCGTCCGAGCGATAGCGATGCGCTGCTTTTCGCCACCAGACACCTTCAGGCCGCGCTCGCCTACATTGGTGTCATAGCCTTCGGGTTGGGCGGCAATAAAGTCGTGGATCGATGCCAGCCTGGCGGCATCTTCAACCGCCTGTGGGTCCGCAGAAGGGTTCCCATAGGCAATGTTATAGGCAACGCTGTCGTTAAACAGCACCGTATCCTGCGGCACGATGCCGATAGACGCCCGAAGGCTGTCTTGCGTTACATCAGAGATATTCTGACCATCGATCAGGATACGACCATCTCTCACATCATAAAAACGGTAGAGCAACCGCGATATGGTCGACTTCCCTGCCCCGCTATGACCAACGATGGCCACGGTTTTGCCTGCAGGTACTGTAAAGCTGATATCGTGCAGAACGGTTCTGCGCGGGTCATAGGCGAATTGGACATTCTCAAAACGAACCTCACCGCCTGTGCAGTGCAGCGGCTGAGCGCCCGGCCTGTCGACAATTTCGCGTGGCTCGGCCAACAGGCGGAACATGGCCTCCATGTCGATCAGAGACCGTTTCATTTCACGGTAGACCATGCCGAGGAAACCCAGCGGCATAAACATCTGCGCCAACAACATGTTGACGAAGACAAAGTCGTCGATCCCATGACGCCCCTGTACCAGGTCATTGGCCGACATCATCATGACCAGCACCAGTCCAACGGCAATAATGGCGTTCTGGCCAATATTCAACCCAGACAATGTCGTTTGATTTTTGACGGCGGCCTGTTCATAGCGCTGCATCGCCTTATCGAACCGACTGGCTTCATGCTCTTCATTGCCGAAATATTTTACCGTCTCGAAATTCAGCAGGCTGTCGATGGCCTTTGTATTGGCTTCGGTGTCCTGCTTGTTCATTTCGCGGCGGAACTGGATGCGCCACTCCGTCACAGAAAATGTGAAAGCAATATAGGCCACGATAGTAACGACGGTTGCCACCGCATAGCGCCAATCGAGGATGACATACATCATCACCGAGACAATGCAGATCTCCAGCAGGGTCGGCAGAATATTGAACAACATGAAGCGCAACAGGAAGTCGATGCCCTGGGTCCCGCGCTCAATAACGCGGCTCAGCCCACCCGTGCGACGGTCCAGATGAAAACGCAACGACAATGTGTGGAGATGCCGGAAGACCTCCAGAGCAATGCGACGCAAGGTCTGCTGGCCGACACGCGCAAAGACAGCATCGCGCAATTCGCCAAACGCTGGGGATGCCAGCCGAGCAATGCCATAGCCAACAATCAGGAAAATCGGCGCCACGATAGCAGCTTGTTCCATCAGGCTGTCATCAGCACTGAGGACGGCAATGATCTCCTTGTAGATATAAGGAATACCCACCGTGATGCATTTGGCAGCAACAAGGCAAAGAATGGCAGCCACGACACGCTGTTTCATGGCCCCTTCACCTTGCGGCCACAAATAAGGCAGCAGCTTACGGACAGTTTCCCACTGATTGTGGTCTTCTAGATCTGGCGTTTCGTGGCTGGCAGGGCGCATAGATTCCTGACTGTGCTGGCGTGGTTGATCCGTCGGTTAGAGACGAACCATAAGAATGATGATCACCGCTTATATCGCGGATGCGCCTGCAAGATAACAGCAATTTTGCGTTGGTCAGGTCCCCGCAGTGTCGTAGGCCTGCGCTTTGGGTAACAGGAATTTCTGACCTGGATAGATCAGGTCCGGGTCTTTGATGCTTTCATTATTGGCACGGAAAATCTGCGTAAACAGCACACCGCTACCATAGACCCGCCGTGCAATGTGCCAGAGATTGTTCCCCGGATGCACCACGACATGGCTTTCAGCCATGGCTATGTCTAAAGCATTTCCAGTATCGAATGGTTGCTCGACGCGAATTTCGACACCATCTCCATCCAATATCTGGTCAAGTCGTAAGACATGCTCACCAGCGAAGAGGTGATTGTCTGGCGAGAAACTCCAACGACCAGAGGCATCTGCCGTTGTATCGCCAACATATTCGTTGTCCAGATACACGCGTATCTCGGCACCTTCTTCTGCTGTGCCCGAGAATGTGGCCCGCCCGCGCTCGTCATAATCGAGGGCTGATACCTGCAAAGCGTAATCAGCCATATAGGAACCTGGGCGCTGCAGGATACGACTGACACCGCCGCCATATCGTGGTGACAAGACAGCGATCACGCCATTTTCGGCCGCCAAATCTTGCTCCCGCTCCGGAATGGCCAGCACGACAATGTCATCTGATTCAACGGGATCAGCACCTTCAAGATGCGATACCAAAGTCAGTTCTTGAGCCCCTACCTCTAACGGGCTCTCAAGCAGGAAGACCCACTCTCCTGCCTCATTGGCACGCACGCGGCCAATAATTTCATCACCGGCATGAATTTCGACAAAGGCATCCTGTTCTGCACGACCGGCAATGACACCCGTGCCTTCGCGCGAAATGCGCACAACATCAAAGCTGGGACGAACAACAACAGTTGCTTCATCAACCTGCTCGGCATCGTCGATTTCTGCATTCGACGCCGCAACTACACCAGAACCAGAGTCGTCAGACGGCCAAAAACTATAGGCCAGAACAAGACTGGCCAATACGGCGGCAATCAGCGCTGCAATCGTTGTATTGCTCAATGGTTCCTCGTTGTCTCCGGCGTGGAAGAGTATTTCGGATATAACACAAATGCGGCGAGAATGTGACCAACTGTTTACTGCTCAAAGGCGTTTGCCACCATTGGTCGACTCATGAGTAACAGTTGTAACTGTCACAATTAATTACAAGCCGACTATACAGAATTCTTACGAAAAGGCCGCCTGCCCCGCATGAGACAGACGGCCCTGAATGGTCACAAGTTGTCGGATTATCCGATAATGCCGTTCAACGTTGCAGACGACCGCATAACGCCGCCGACTTTGTCGTCGTTTGCGTGATAATAGCCGCCCAAGTCCGTCGGGTTACCGCGAACAACAGCCATTTCTGCAACAATAGCCTCTTCGTTTTCGACCAACTCTTTGGCGATTGGCGCAAAGTATGCAGCAACTTCGGCATCATCTGTCTGTGCCGCCAGTGCTTCAGCCCAATAGCGAGCGAACCAGTAATGGCTGTCACGGTTGTCGGGCAGACCCAATTTACGACCCGGTGAGCGACCATGGTCCAGAATACCCTGCGTTGCTTCTTCTACAGCAACGCCCAGTACGCGGGCTTTGGCATTGTCTTTGGCATCGCCCAGGAACTTGAAGCTTTCACCCAGCGCGCAGAACTCACCCAGGCTGTCCCAGCGCAGGTGGTTTTCAGCAACCAGCTGCTGTACGTGCTTCGGTGCAGAACCACCGGCACCCGTTTCAAACAGGCAGCCGCCCTTCATCAGCTTCACAATGGAGAGCATTTTGGCGGACGTCGCCAGTTCCAGGATTGGGAACAGATCGGTCAAATAGTCACGCAGCACATTACCGGTAATGGCAATGGTGTTTGCGCCTGTGCGGATCGTTTCCAGCGACTGACGCGTGGCTTCGCGCGGGGCCATGATCTTGAACTTGTCGGCAACACCGCGGGATTCCAGGATCGGCGTAACATATTTGATCAGCTCGGCATCATGCGCCCGGGTTTCGTCCAGCCAGAAGATGGCTTCGCAGTTTTCTGCAGCCTGACGATCAATAGACAGGTTCACCCAGTCTTCAATAGCGGCCTTGCGGGCGGAAGATGAACGCCAGATGTCGCCTTCTTCAACAGCCTGTTCGTGCAGCACCGAACCGTCCGCCAGTACCATACGAATAGTGCCGTCCTGCGGGATTTCGAAGGTCGTCGGGTGACTACCATATTCCTGGGCCTTCTGAGCCATCAGGCCGATATTCTGCAATGCGCCAGCTGTTGACGGGTCAAGCGCGCCGGTTTCCTTGAAGTACTCAATGGTTTCGTCATAGACGAGCACCATTTTCTCGAACTCATAACCGTCCAGATGGGCGGGAATGTCGCCCAGATAATCCATCAGGGGTTCGGCATCCAAATCCATGTTGATCCAGACG
>JAURPT010000161.1 GCA_030836535.1 Alphaproteobacteria bacterium | reverse complement strand
GAACCTGCCGATGGACCGCTTTGGTGAACCCATCGATATCGGTGCTGCTGTGCTCTACATGGCTTCCCCTGCCTCTGGCTGGGTGACGGGCGAAACGCTTTACGTCACAGGCGGTCGCTAGACGATACACTCATGACGATCGGGGGCCGCCTTTTGGCGGCCCTCTCTATTTTTGAATTATGGGAACGGACCTGCCCACCATGCAATTGCTTACATTTAATCCTGCAACCAATCTGGTTGACCTGATCGAATATCACGGTCGCATTCGCCCCAGGGCGGAAGCACTCGTTATTGAGGGTAACCGCCAGTCTTGGGGAGATTTCTCTGCCAATGTGAACCGTATTGCAAACCGGCTGTTAGCCATGGGCGTTGGCAAAGGCGACAAGGTGGCTGTGCTGGCACGGGGCAGCGCCGATTACTTCAACACCTTCTTCGGCATCCTCACCGCCGGCGCCTGTGCCGTACCGCTTTCGGGCATGGCCACGGCGGAAACCATTGCCCTGATGGTCAATGACTGTGACGCCAAGGTGTTGTTGATTTCAGAAGACATGCGCGGGTTGATCGACCCGGTTAATGATGAGTTGACCAAGCTGATTGACGGCGGGCGCATTGGCTTCGATTTTGCCGATGACACCTGGCAGGGTTTTGCCGGCTGGGTTGGCGACGCCCGCGAAGAGTTCCCGAACATTGAAATCCTGCCGGAAGATGACTTTAACATCATCTATTCGTCCGGCACCACGGGTGTGCCCAAGGGTATTCTGCACAGCCACGGCATGCGCCAGTCCTATTGGGAAGGGCGAGATGCTGCGGGTTACAGTGCCTTTACCCGGTGCCTGCTGTCGACGCCGATCTATTCCAACACCACGCTGTTTGCGATGCTGCCCGCGGTGGCCTGGGGCGGCACGGTGATCCTTATGCCCAAGTCAGATGCGGGGATCTATTTGGAGCTGGTGAACACAGAGCGGCCAACGCACACGATTCAGGTGCCCGTGCAATATCGGCGCCTCTTTGCGCACCCGGATTTTGAAGGCACCGACTTCAGTTCTTTTGTATGGAAATACTCTACCTCGGCTCCCTTGCAGGCGCGTGACAAGGAAGTGCTGATAACAAAGTGGGGCGGGGCATTTACAGAAATCTATGGCATGACAGAAGGCGGCGTTGGCTGCGTGCTGCAGGCGCATGAATATCCGGACAAACTGCATACGGTTGGCCTGCCCATGGACCCGGAGAATTTCCGTATTGTCGATGAAGGCATGAATGAGGTTCCCCAGGGCGAAATCGGTGAGCTCATCGGCCATTCGCCCTATATGATGACGGGCTATTACAACCAGCCGGAAAAAACCTCTGAATCCCGCTGGACAGATGACACTGGCAAAACCTGGCAGCGCAGCGGCGATATGGGCCGTATGGATGAAGACGGTTTCGTGACGCTGTTGGACCGCATCAAGGACATGATCATCTCCGGCGGCTTTAACGTCTATGCCGCTGATCTGGAACTGGTCCTCTCAAAGCACCCGGACATACATGATTGCGGTGTCATCGGTATCCCCAGCGATGAATGGGGCGAGACGCCGCTGGGTCTCGTGGTGTTGAATGATGGTGCGACGGCCAGCGCGGATGACATCAAGGAATGGGCCAATGCGCAACTCGGCAAAGGCCAGCGTTTGTCCAATGTTGAACTGCGCGACAACCTTCCGCGTAGCACCATCGGCAAGTTGCTGAAGCGCGAATTGCGCGAGCCGTATTGGGCCGGTCGAGAGCAGAAGGTCTGATCGAGACCTCAGACAGGCAAAGGCGAGAGCAGAAGGTCTGATCGAGACCTTAAACAGGCAAAGCAGGGAACAGAAAGTATCGGAGTAAGAAATGGTCTATCGGGTAATTCAATGGTCCACGGGTAATGTTGGCGCGCATTCAGTGCGTGCGTTGGCGGAAAACCCCCAGACCAAACTTGTGGGTGCCTATACCTATGGTGACCCCAAATCCGGACAGGATATTGGTGAGATTGTCGGTATCGGTAAGGTCGGTGCCAAGGCGACCAATGACGTTGAAAAATTGGTGAAAATGAAGGCGGATGTGGTCATCCACACGCCCTTGCCGTCACTCGTTTATGGAGATGACCCAGACCTGGATATCGACATCATCTGCCGCCTGTTAGCATCGGGCAAAAATGTCATCACTGTGGTTGGGTATATGTACCCCAAAGTGCACGGGACGGCGCTCGTCAAAAAGTTGGAAGAAGCCTGCCGCGCGGGTGGCACGACGTTCCACAGCACGGGGTTGAACCCGGGCTGGCTGGGTGATGTCCTGCCACTGTCGATGACGTCGCTGTCACGCAGCGTCGATAAAATTCACGTTACTGAAATCTCCGACTTTACCTATTATCCGTCGCCAGAAATCATGCTGGATGTCATGGGCTTTGGTAAGCCGCTCGCCCAGTTCAAGCAGGAAGGCAAACGCCGCACACACTGGCTCAATGGTCTGTTCCGTGAGAATGTCCAGATGATCGCAGATGGGCTGGGCATCAAGCTCGATCGCATCAGCGAGAAGCTGGAAATTGATACCGCCAAGAAGAACTTTGACGTCGCCGCCGGGCCTATCCCGAAAGGTAGTGTCTCTGGCCAGCACTGGACATGGTCCGGCATGGTGGGCCGCAAACCGGTGATTACCCATGAGACCGTTTGGCGCATGGGGCCGGACGCAGGCAAGGACTGGCCGGCGGGTGATCATTCCATCGTCGTCAGCGGCGAGCCGAACATGTCGGTCAATTTCAAGGCGGACTGGATCTCCGACGGCTTGTTGGGCACAGCCCTGCATGCGGTCAATGCGATCCCCCATGTCTGTGCGGCGCCTGTCGGCATCAAGACGCTGATCGACCTGCCCAGCATCCATGGTTGGGGTGTAGGCCCGGTTGCTAAAAAAGCAAAACGCAAGAGGTAAGTGGATCGTGCCCTTTTAGGGGTGCGCCCCTGCGGCTTTTGTGGTCTCTTGTCGTCAATGTTGGGGTCGTTGCCCCAGGACTTGAGGAGTGGGAGGAATGTATGAGTGCTCTGGATAAATTTCGTCTCGACGGCCAAGTTGCCGTTGTAACCGGTGGTGGTCGTGGTATTGGCCGCTCTATTGCCCTTGGCCTGGCTGAAGCTGGTGCCGATGTTGTGTTGGCTGCCCGCCGGACAGAAGAAATCAACGCGGTGGCTGAAGAAGTAAAGGCCCTGGGTCAGCGTGGCCTGGGCATCACAACCGACATGACAGACATGGAGCAGATCGAAAATCTCGCTGCCCAGACCTTTGAGCAAATGGGCAAGCTGTCCATCTGGGTTAACAATGCGGGCGGTGCCGATGACCGCACCATGCGCACGCTGGTCGATGTTCCCGAATATCAGTGGGACTTCCAGAACGACTTGAACCTGAAGGCCGTTTGGGCCGGTTCTGTAGCGGCTGCCAAGCGCATGGAAGCAGGTTCATCCATCATCAATGTGTCGTCGATTGAGGCGTTCAACCCGTCGCCAACCAATGGCCCGTACGCGGCTGCAAAAGCAGGTGTACATGCGCTGACCAAGACCTTGTCCAAGGAACTGGCGCCGAATATTCGCGTCAATGCGATTGCACCAGGCCCGGTACCGACGGAAGTGTTCCTCGAAGCAACTGGTCTGACGATGGAAGCCATGCCGATGGTTGCCCAGCAGCTCAATATTCCCATGGGCCGCATGGGTGCTGAAGAAGACCTGGCCCCAGCCGCTATCTATCTGGCGTCTGAAGCGTCTAGCTGGATCACCGGCCAGGTCCTGACGGTCTCCGGCGGGCTCTAGGACCCAGCCATGGACTATGTAGAAGCGCGTGATGCCCGCAATATGCCGGGCATGCGCCTGGCGCTGACCATGAATGTCTGCGGCCCCTGGAGCGAGGCGGCCAAATATATCTATCAGGTCAAGGACATCCCCTTCGTGCCGGTCGCCCAATATGGCGGGGAAGAAAACCCCGACTTGGTCGACTGGACGGGCCACGGCAACGCGCCGGTGGCTGTCTGGGAAAATGAGGCCCCACGGACAGGCTGGGCGGAAATTCTGGTGCAGGCCGAACGGCTTGCCCCGGACCCTGCCTTGTTGCCGCAAGACCCGGCCCCGCGCGCACAGGTATTCGGCATTGCCAATGAGCTATGTGGCGAATGGGGTTTTGGCTGGTGCCGGCGGATCATGCTGTTCCCGCCGGTCGATGCGCCAGAAGATACAGGCGGTGAGGGTATGAAGACCTTGCGCGCCCGTTATGGCAAAACGACCAATCCCTATGAAGAAGCCCCCGGCCGAGTGGTGGAAATTCTCAACTATCTGCGTGATGTGCTGGAAGCACAAAAGGCGGCGGGCAGCGACTATCTGGTGGGCGACGGTCTGACCGCTGCAGACATTTATTGGGCAGCTATGTCGCAGATGCTTGAGCCGATGCCCGAAGAATTGAACCCCATCACCGGCCCGATGCGTGAGGTTTATGGCGGGATCGGCCCGGTGGTCGAACAGGCCAAGCATGCCATTTTGCTGGAGCATCGTGACATGATCTTTGACCGGCATCTTCAATTGCCGCTCGATTTCATGGACACCCGTGCTGGTTAACAGTCATCGCTGACTTTTTGTTGTGTGGAACGTTTACACAACGTTAGACTGTGCGCGGAAGCAGAGCGAGGAGGAACCATGACCGACCCCTATCCCCATGCAAAGACACCGGGCCAACCGGACGAAATCAACTTTCTGGACCCTGACATTCAGGAATGTCCGTATCCGTCTTATGAGCTGCTGCGCAATGAAGCCCCGGTCTGGAAGGACCCGGTCACCGGCTTTTATGTGATTACGCGTTATGAAGATCTACGCAAGGTGCTGTTGGATACAGAAGCATTCTCCAATGAACGCGCCACAACCCAGCGCGACCTGGTGCATGGTGACCGCCAGGCCAAGATGAAAGCCCTGTACGAGGAAAAAGGCTGGTTGCCTGCGCCGACGCTGGCTGGTCGCGATGACCCCAACCACAAGCAGATGCGGGCCATGTTCGACAAGGCGTTCCGCGCCGGCAGGATCCGCGAGTTGGACCCGGTAGTGGAGGAAACAGCTTATGAGCTGATCGATGCCTTTGTTGATGATGGCCATTGCGACTGGGTAGCCCAGTTCGCCATCCCGCTGCCGCTCAAGTTGATTGGCTTGCAGATGGGCGCGAAGAAAGAAGACCTGCCACGCATCAAAGCCTGGACCGATGCCTGGGTGCAGCGCCTGGGTATGATGCAGACCGAAGAGGAAGAAATCTGGTCGGTCGAAATGGAAATCGAGGCCCAGCATTACTTCCAGCCAATTTTTGACCGCCTGCGGGAGAATCCGGAAGATTCCCTGATCAGTGATCTGGTGAACCTGGAAATTGAAGGTTGGGGTCGTACCCTTACAGACAATGAGCTGCATTCAGAAATGATGGCCGACACCTTTGTTGGCGGTTCTGAAACCTCCACCAACGCCATTGCCCATGGCATGAAGATGGTGATCGAGAACCCCCATGTCTGGGACATGCTGAAGTCTGACCAGGACAAATATATCAAGAACTTCGTCGAAGAAGTTGTCCGGCTCGAAGGGCCGGTGCAGGGCCTGTTCCGCCACGCGACGCGCGATATTGAAATGCACGGCGTGACTATTCCCGCCGGCGCCATGATCAATGTGCGTTATGCCGCGGCCAACCGTGACGAACGCCATTTTGAATGCCCTGAAGAGCTGGACCTGGAGCGCAAAAATGCGGGTTCGCATCTGGGCTTTGGCTCAGGTGTGCATCATTGCCTGGGTGCGCCGCTCGCCCGGCGCGAGCTTTATTGGGGCTTCAAGGCCATGCTCGACCGGTTCGACAGTGTGAAGTTCGCGGAAGGTAAGAATGACTTCTCCCACGCGCCGAACTTCTCGCTCCGCGCGTTGAATTCACTGCATATTGAATTCACCAAGGCTTAGAGCTCAAAAACACGGCCCGCTAGCCCTGAGTGATTTTGCGCTTCAGCGTAAAACTGTGTCGAAGGGGCGGGCCGATGTCCTTCGATACAAACAGTGCTGCGCCCTGTTCACTCAGGAGGTACGGCCTTTTCTTGTGTGCTACTCCGCGGCCTCCGCATCATCACCCGCAAGTGCTGCGGGGTTGAAGTTCTTGTCGAACATCTCGATGGTTTCCGACGTCGGGCCATGGATGAAGACAAAGCCCCCGAACGGCGGGATGACATAGCCACCCAGCCCGGTCTCGACGATGGCCTTTTCAATATGGGCAATGTCGCGTTCCACCAGCCGGAAATGGTTGGCCGACGGGTAATGCTTGCCCCAGGCGCGCAGGTCCAGGCGTTTGGTGTCGTCGCGCACTTCGATGTCCATACGACCTTTGATGCCCTGCATCTGGTAACGGGCCACGCCCTCTTCCTTGGGCTCAACTTCTTCAATCCCCACTTGCAGCACTTCTTCATAAAAGCGCCGGGCAATGGGGAAGTCTTCTGTTGAATAATGCAGAATGGCAAAGGGTTCTTTGTTGCGGGTCAGGATGGTGTGCTGACCATCGCGACAGATGAAGCGAATGCCGTTTTCTTCCGGCACGTCAAAGGGTGTGGAATAAGCGCAGTCCGGGTCGGCAGCCTGCATTTTCTCATAAGCTGCCCAGGGGTCATCGACGGGAATGCCGATCACCAGATCCCCCTGTGCCGGGGCCTCACAGGGGCGGGGAACTAAGGCGGCAGGCTGAATTTCAATCAGGTCGATCTGCTGGCCCGTGTCAGGGTTTTCAACATAATGGGTGTGGTATTCGTCACCCAAAACCGGTGCTGTTACCTGCCCGATCGGGTTGTCTTCCGTGTTGGTGTAGATCAGCGGTTCCGGCGCGCCCGGCTGGAACTCGGTAAAGCCCAGCGTGCGCAGAACTTTCTTGGTCTGCACGATGTCGCTGCAGGAAATACCGTGATGTGTCTGGACCATGGAAAACATGGGCCTCTCCCCGTATTAAAGTCACTGTTGCATGTCAGGCTACAACAGGGTTAGCCTCTTATCCAGTCAGGAACGGGAGCAAATCATGGGCACACCCAGCATCGCACATTACGGCACGACCTTGATGGAAGACCAACCGCCAGCAGGGGCTGACTATCACGCGCATCCTCGCACGGGCGACCTTGGTCGGACGTTGGAGTTCCTGGGCCTCTTTGGTTTCAAGACCCTGATGGAAAACATGTATGAGGGCCTGGGCCGGCAATATATCTGGTCACGCGGCACGCAGGACGATGTCGACTATATCGAGAAAGACACGTTCACCAGTTTTGCTGCCGTCTCGCGCCCGGCGACCGATATGCCGCGAATTGGCGATACATTCTTCCGCATGACCCATGCAGACCCCATCGGCATCTACACCACGCTGAAAGAAAAAGGGTTGGTGGACCATATTGGCAATGCGGATCAGGAGGCGGCCTTTCTGGCTGGTGAGGCAGACAGCGTCCTCTATATGGGGCCGGACGGGCAGCGCTATGAACTATGCGGAACCCAGCCAACGGTGGCTGAAAACCACACGGTTTATATCTGCACCGACCCGGCGCAGCTGGATGAAATCCATGCAGATTTTGCCAGTGAGTTTGGCCTGACGCCCGCCGGGACAGAAGACTTCTACGGCTATGCCACCGCGCACCTGTTGCGGCGCGAAGACCCGGGCATCACCATTGCCCTGATCACCCCGGCCCACGGCACGTCATTGGAGCCACGCTGGACGGAAGATATCTTCAAGGAAGCTGGTTATTCACACTACCGCCTTGGTAGCCCGGACATGGCGCATACCGAATCAGTGACACGCGAGGCCTTCCCTAAAGGCGGAGATGTAGCGTTCGTGTATTTCCACGACAGCTATCTGGAGCTGGTGCAGGTGGAAGACGCCGCAGCCCAAGCGGCGGAGTAGTCAATACTATCTAATATCGACATTCGGGGGCCATCGGATTACGCCAAGTCATATAGTTCGAGACATTGATGAAACGAGTATTATTGACGGTGTTCAGTTGGGAATATTTTCCGCGGATGTCGTCGCGCAGAGTCTGCAAGAGGTGGTTGTCACCGCCATGAGGCGCACAGGCTATAATTATGATTTGCCTGCGGTAACTGTGAAGAAAAATGCCGACTTTCTGGTTCAATCCATAGAGGTAAGTAATGACAGCCGATCTGAGGAGTTGAGAAAGAAAGAGATTCTGGAAACCATCAATAATTTGCTCAGATCGGCGGGGCAGGCTGAAGGAATTGAGTTGTCATATGTCGAAGGTTTCCTGGTGCCGGTCAACGTCAATGATGAGTCGCTCCGGTTTGAAGATGACTCTGATTATGTAGATTCCAATTATGTTGAGATTTATGTGAAGGTCGCCTTGGACGGTGACCGCGATCCAAAAGAGCAAATTGCAGATCTACGAAAATTCATTGCGGACGCTGGCTTGGTCGGCCGCACCGAAATCGATGCTAGTGGCAGGATTGGCTTAAGTATCATTGACCCAGGCCAGTACAGGTATGAGATCATCCAGCAAATCTCCGAAGAAAATAGGTGAGTTGAAGAACAACTCGCTGGTGACTGTATGACGGTTGCAAAAGGGCTCGCAGACCGGGTCCGGTGGGTGCGATCAGACATTGCTGAATTGACCCTCTACATTGACTATTCAACGGATATCACTTGCAACTGAGATAAAAAGCAAAAAGGGGGCGCAGACGGCACCCCCTGATCACGTCAAAGCCGATCATGCAGTATGGTCGGCTTTTTGTCTTTACCGGCCTTTGAATTCCGGCGCGCGTTTTTCCATGAAGGCCTTGATGCCTTCTGCAAAATCTTCTGTGCGCATCAGCGGCAGCAGCTGCAGATACACATGGTGGACATGCTCATCGAAGGTTTCCTTCATGCCCATACGCATCATGCGCTTGGCAGCAGCCGTTGCCAGCGGCGCGTTGGAGGCAATTTCCTTGGCCAGGTCGCGGGCGGCAGACTGTACTTCATCGTCTGCAACCACGTGGTTGGTCAGGCCCAGCTCCAGGCATTCTTCCGCGCCGAGTGTGCGGCCAGAGAAGATCACTTCAGAGGCTTTCGCCCAGCCCAGCAGGCGCGGCAAAATCCAGGTGCCGCCAGATTCTGGCAGCAGGCCACGCTTGGTAAAGGCCGCGGCCAGTTTGCCGCTTTCGCCCATGAAGCGAATGTCGGCACCCAGGGCGAGGTCCATGCCATAACCGGCAGCGCCGCCGTTGAGCGCGCAGATCACCGGCGTGTCGAGGTTATAGAGAACCGTCGGCGGCGTGGTGCGCACATCAAGGTTGGTGGATACAGCAGGGTTAGAGCCAATGCCCGTTGAGCCTTGGCTTGCCTTACCCAGGTCGAGGCCTGCGCAAAAGGCGCGGCCGGCGCCGGTCAGAATGATGCAGCGCACTTCCGGGTCTGTATCAGCAGCAAAAAGCTGCTTGGCCAGCCCGTCGAGCATTTCACCGGAAATGGTGTTCATGCGCTGCGGCGCGTTAAGGGTAATGGTCGCAATATGGTCAGAAACCTCGTAGAGGATTTCACTTTCTGTTTCGTTGGCAGCCTGTGGCTGTGACATGTGTCTTCTCCCGTATGATTGGACGGGTATAGTGATACGCCCGTGCGGCAACGTCCAGCCTTAAGAAAGTTTTTCCACCACCATGCAGATGCAGATCGACATAGAAGAATGGCCCGTCCGTGGCGTGTTCCGCATTGCCCGGCGCGAAGCCACCACAACCCGGGTATTGGTCGTCACGTTGAGAGATGGTGACCATACAGGCCGCGGCGAAGCCGGACCAATTGCGCGCTATGGCGAGACGGTGGAAAGTTGCACGGCCCAGCTGGAGGCCATTCGGCCAAATATTGAAATGGGCCTGACGCGCGACGATTTGGCGGAGATGCTACCACCGGGCTCGGCCCGCAATGCGCTGGATTGCGCCTTGTGGGACCTTGAGGCCAAAAAGAGCAATACGCCCGCCTGGCGATTGGCTGGTTTGCGCACGCTCGATCCGATCACCACCGCCTTCACCATCAGCATCAACAGCCCCGATGTGGTGTTGGACCATGCCGAACAATCTGCCGCCATGCCGCTGTTGAAGCTCAAGCTCGCGGGCGATGATGATGACCTGATTCGCCTGCGCGCCATCCGCGCGGGTGCGCCCGGCGTGCGGCTTATCGTTGATGCCAATGAGGCCTATACTATCGAGCGGCTGCAGGAATTGCTGCCGCTGATGGCCGCGTTGCATGTGGAAATGGTCGAACAGCCGCTGCCTGCGGGCGAGGATGACGCGCTTGCGGGGCTCGACAGTCCCATCCCTCTCTGTGCCGATGAAAGCGCGCATCTGGATGAAGATTTGGCGGCACTCGCCAGCAAATATCAGGCCATCAACATCAAGCTCGACAAAACAGGTGGGCTCACCGCGGCGCTGGACCTGGCGCGCCGGGCACGCGAAGCCGGGCTCGACATTATGGTGGGTTGCATGCTGGGCACGTCATTGGCCATGGCCCCGGCCATGTTGCTGGCCCAAGGTGCTCGGTGGGTCGACCTCGATGGCCCGCTGTTGCTGGCAGAAGACCGCGAGCCCGGGCTTGTTTATGCCGATAGGCTCGTGTTCCCACCCGAGGCAGACGTATGGGGCTAGGTAGAAAAACCGTTCTCGATGATCCGTTCGTGCCGAGTGAATTGCGTAGCAATTTGTATCGAGGTACGGATAACTGGCCACCCACTGCATAGGACATCCATCCGTTCATACCTCGATACAATTTGACGCTATGCGCCAAACCACTCGGCACGAACGGATGGCACTTAGGCAAAAGAAAAGGCCCCCGAAGGGGCCTCTCCCGTCTTCCCATTTCGGGTGGCTTTAGTTCGAGCCGGTGGGGATGTCCTTGAAGGGCACATCCTTGTCGACACGGACGTCGCCGGGTAGGCCCAGCACACGTTCAGCCAAAATATTGCGCATAATTTCGTCGGTACCACCGGCGATACGACCAGCGATAGACCCCAACAGACCATGCTGGAACAGTGCCTTCATGGGGGCTTCATCGCCTTCCATCAAGCCGCCGGCCATGTCGATCAGGTTCATGCCATATTCGGACATGCTTTGGCGCATCGGGCCGTTTACCAGCTTGCCGATTGAAGCCTCAGGTCCCGGTGTGTCACCACGAGACAGGGCCGACATGGTCCGCGCATTGGCATATTTAATGCCGGAGGAGCGGGCATACCATTCAGCCAGCTGGGCGCGCACGGCACCATCCTTGATCAGCGGGCCGTCTTCACCTTCGAGGTCGCGGGCGAGGTCGAACAGGGTTTCAAACCCGACAGCCAGCTGGGCGGAAGAGCCCACGGCCATGCGTTCATTCATCAGCGTGGTCAGGGAAACTTTCCAGCCATCGCCGACAGCGCCAAGGCGGTTGGCATTGGGAATGCGGACATTGTCAAAGAACACTTCATTGAAGTGT
>JAURPT010000160.1 GCA_030836535.1 Alphaproteobacteria bacterium | reverse complement strand
GGCTGAGGGTTGGAAAAGCCAGCCGCCAGAATCGCTGCGATCAGCGCTAATTGTGTCGCCAAAATCCACCCACGCCTGCGGCCGAACAGGTGGCACAACGCCGGAAAACGCAGCCCATCCATCAGTGGGGCCCAAGCAAATTTCAGGGCGTAGGGTATGCCCAGCATGGCAAACAGGCCGATTTCGCCTTTCGACGTACCGACCTCAGTCAGCCAGTAACTCAGCGTGCCAAAGGACAGCGCCAGTGGAATGCCTGCCGCAAAACCCAGAAAGAAGAACAGGAAAACATACCGCTCGAAATAGACGGCACCCGGACCAAACAACGCTGCCCAGCGCCGGGGAATAACTGTTTCCATGGAAGCACTACCTACCTGATGTCGCCTCTGCATCTACAGGAAGATAGCGGTAATGCCCGGTCAGGGGATAGGCGAAACTTAAATCCTCTACCGCACCTGCGTTCGTCGGTAGGACAACGCCTCTGCAATATGAATGTTGGTCAGGTCGGGCGCCTCTTCCAGGTCGGCAATGGTGCGGGCAACGCGCAGCACCCGGTAATACCCCCGCGCACTGAGCCGCAAGCGGTCAGCCGCGTCGGCCAGGAATGTCTCGGCCGCCTGTGTCAGGCGCGCCGCAGCATCCAGCACGGTGCCATCGGCGCGTGCGTTGACTGCGCAGTCTGCCCCAAGCTGTTGGTAACGGTTGGCCTGGACCTCACGCGCCTGTGCGACCCGCGCGGCCACTTGGCTTGTGGGTTCGCTGCTGGCAGCGCTGGAGAGGTCCGACGCCCGCACCGGCGGGACATCCACCTGCAGGTCGATACGGTCATAAAGCGGACCGGAGATTTTGGTCTGATAGTCGATGGCGCATTTCGGGGCGCGGGTGCAGGCCATTTCCGCATCCCCCAGATAGCCACAACGACAGGGGTTCATGGCGGCTACCAGCTTAACATCTGCCGGATAGATGACATGGGCATTCACCCGCGCAATCACGGCCTCTCCTGTCTCGAGCGGTTGGCGCAGTGAATCGAGTACCTGGCGGGAAAATTCCGGTAGCTCATCAAGAAACAACAGACCCTTATGAGCCAACGATACCTCACCGGGCTTGGCGCGATGACCACCCCCGATCAGCGCGGGCATGGAGGCCGAATGATGCGGCGCACGAGACGGGCGCATCCGCTGCAGCTGGCCACCGGTCAATGTGCCCGCAACCGATGAGATCATGGACACTTCCAAGGCCTCATGCGCATCCATTTGGGGCAACAGGCCCGGCAGGCGGGCCGCCAACAGGCTTTTGCCCGCACCGGGCGGACCGACCATCAGCAGATTATGGCCACCGGCAGCTGCAATCTCCAACGCCCGGCGAGCAGCTTCCTGGCCTTTGACGTCCACGAGGTCTGGCACATTGTCTGGCACGACGGCAATTTCCGGCTCCGGCGGTGATAGCACTTGGGTGCCTTTGAGGTGATTAACGAGCGCGATCAGATGCGCCGGGGCGAGCACCTCGCCACCACCGGCCCAGGCGGCCTCGCTACCGCAAGCCTGCGGGCAGATAAGCCCCAGATCATCCGCATGGGCGGCGATCGCCGCGGGCAGCACGCCACTCACGGCCATGATGGAGCCATCCAGGCCCAACTCACCCAGCACGCAATAGCCACCGATTTCCTCGGCGGGCAGCACCTCCATGGCCGCCAGTAGGCCCAAGGCAATCGGTAAGTCGTAGTGGCTGCCTTCCTTGGGCATGTCAGCAGGCGCCAGATTAACCGTCAGCCTTTTGGGTGGCAGCGCCAGACCAATGGCAGACAGGGCAGCGCGCACACGTTCTTTGGATTCGGCCACGGCTTTGTCCGGCAAGCCCACAATAGTGAAGGCGGGCATGCCGCTGGCGATTTGCACCTGAACATCGACAGGGCGGGCCTCAATCCCCAAAAAGGAAACGGTGCGAATATGAGCGACCATGAAAAGCTATTCCTTGTGGGCGTGTTTGCGCCATCAATGACTGCGACCTATAGGTGCAGCCTAGGCGAACAGGCCCAACAGGGCAACGGCCTTGCAAGCGTGATGGTGGTTAAAAGAAGCGCGCCAGCCGCAACTGCAGGAAATCATCCCGCCGGAAAAAAAACAGCGGGTCATTGGGTGGGACGCCTACGAAAAAGCGACCATCCAAAGTGATGCGCCAACGCTCGCCAATCCGCCTGCTGGCTTCGACAAAAAGAACCTTGGAGCTGCTGTCCATATCGAAGATTGCCCCGACCAGAATACGCGTGGTCGAGGTGTCATTCCCCTCCCAGCGCAGGCCGATAAACAAGTCATCTTCCGAGGCAGAGGGGCCGTTCGGACCACGACTGTCGTGGAGATACTCAGCGATCACGCCGATGTCGGCTGCCGTGCCAAATGCCTGATAAAACGTGTATTCAACACCGCTGGCGAAGGCATAGTGGCGGTCCTTGTGACGGCCATCATTGGTGATGCCTTCAAACTTGAACAGCCAGGCGCCAATTGTGGCCTGAATTTCTACGCCCACCTGGTTGATAATGCTGTAGGACGGTCGCAAGACAGGGGCGCCTTGTGTATCCAGGTCGGGTACCAGTCCCGGCGTGCGCGAGAAACCCTTGAAATAGGACGCCGCCACATCAAACATCCCGAAGGCGTGCTGGTAACGTATCGCCCAGTCGGGGTTCCAATTATTGTTGCCCTTGCTAAAAATAGGCCGGCTGGTATCGACCCGCAGCGGCGAGGTTGGCCGCCCATCGACACCCGCAAAGGTGCGCTCCCTGAAGTAGGGCATCAGGACCAGCGTCACCGTGCCGTAATTGCTCCAGTATGAGGCTGAAACCAGCGGCTGGCCCAGCTTGTCTTCACCGTCAATGTCTTCGACGCCGTCATCCTGGTTGATAATATCCACCAGATGCGCTGATTCAGTGACGCCCCAAAAGACCTTATCGATGCCGAAGCGGAATTCCCAATTCCCGAACGCACCAATCCAACTGGCCTGGCGAATGTCGAAATGGGTGCGCTTGTCGTCGTTCAAGTCCCAGCGAAAATAGGGATTGAGTGTGACTGTGTGTTGCCCGCGGTTAAACAGCATGGTGAAGATGGGATCAATGGACCCCGACAGGTTCGGGTCATCGCGGCCGTCATTGTTCATGGCATTGGTGAAAATGCGGGTTTCCAGCTCGATATTCCCTTCGAGCTGGGTTTCCATTTCTGCCGCTGCTGTACTGACCACCCACCCCGCCAACAGGGCAGGACCAACCAGCAAGGTGCGCAACCACTTCATGACCATTGACCGCTATACGTCAGAGAGCGACTAGCGCGCCCGCTTCAGGCTGTTTTGGTTGAAGTCTGATTCAGACAGGCCCACACCGAACTTGAAGGTATCCCATGTCAGGTCCGTCGCCTTACCCGTCAGCTGGTTTTCCATCCGCAATTTATGCGCGCGCCAGTAGTGGTCGAGATATTGCCGAAAATCCGACGCAGTCAGGATCTTCAACAGGTCGCAGCGGCGATTATAAAACTCCGTCCGATAGTTCCGGTGCATGTCATCAGACCAGCCAATCTGCTTCACATAGCCGGAATTTTCATAGAGCGGATAACGCTCTACCACGGCGCACATCAAATCTTCTGCACCGGGGCAGGCTTCTTCACGCAGAAAGCGATACGCATATTTACCGAATTCCTGACCAGAGAAATCCTCGAAGGCAAATTCACTGCCCATGAAAGGGCCTGACTTGTTCTTGGAAGAAATGCGCTTCACCCGCTTGATGGCCGGCATATACATCCACTGGTCATCAGCCTCCAATACCTTGGAGAAGGTCAACATAGCCGTGCCCGCCACATCACGCGGTCGGTCGAAGATAACCATCGACTTGTCACCGACGTCCAGGCCTTCCATTTCCAACGCCCGCTGGCGCAGATCGCGCGTGGCGCTTTCACCATGGCGGTTGTAAAGGGTCATATGCATTTCAGATTCGGTATCGCCAAAACCTGAATCATATTCTTCGGCGGCAAGCGCAATGGCCGTGCCTTTTTCAACGGCGGCAGCAAGGGCGGCTGTGTCGAGTGTATCTTTGCACCTTTCGGCCACCTTCGTGGCAATCAACACGCCTTCTTCTGTCGGAACACCTGCTGCCAGAGCCAGACCAGGAGCGGTAGTGACCAACAAACCCGCCAGAGCAGAAGTCATAATTTTGTTGGAAAACATCATGCCAAACTCACCTTTTCTCTTTATCAAACGCCAGCAGCAGGGCCGGTAGGAACAAGAAGTCAAATACCAGCGCCACTGTAATAATCATGGATGTCAGAACCCCCATCAAGGAGTTAATCAGGAAGTCGGACAGCGTCAAGGCCGCAAAACCCGCGATCAAGACGGCCGCAGACACCCAAAGGGCGCTGCCAACATTGTCCATGGCGTAGCGAATACCGTCTTCCGGACCCAAGCCCCGTTCACGCCGTGCGCGAAGATATTTGCTCAGAAAATGCACGGTGAAGTCGACAATCAACCCCAGCGCTGTCGATGTCACAAAGGCCGCATAAAGCCCGATTTCGCCATAGAGCATCGACCAGACACCAAACACCACCACAGGGGGCAGGAAATTCGGGATCAATGAAATCATCCCCATGCGTACGCTGCGCAGGGCCAGCATCAGCGTCAGGGAAATCAAAATAAAGGCGATGCCCGTACCCTGGATCATGCCCAGCACATTCCGCTCCGTCAGGAAGGAGAACATGATCGGCACACCCGAGCCCTTGGAAACCATCGCCTCTGGCTTGTTATCGATCAGCCATTGCTCACCGGCCTCAGAGAATGTCCGCATATAGTCGCTGGACACATCGCCCAGGGTAACCGTGACACGCGTAGAGGACTTGTCGACATTAAGCTGGTTGTTGAGATCTTGGCCTTCCGGCAGTGACATTTCATAAAGCAGCAGATATTGCGCCGCCAGGTCCCGGTCTTCGGGGATACGATAGAAAGAAGGGTCATCCCCGTTCATGCTCTTGTTCAGCCGCCGCATCACAAAATTGAAGCTGTTCACGTGCTGAATGCCACCGCCTGTTTCGGCATAGGGGGGATAGTCTGCGATCCAGTCTTCAAAGTCCTGCAGATGCTGCAGATAGGATGGGTCAGCAATGCCACCCGATTCACCGGACCCCAGCGAGAATTCGACAATGTAAATACCCGTCAGGTTTTCGATGGCAAAGTCTGAGGCATTGCGGAAGTCGATATCCTTCGAGAAAAACTCGACGAATTTATCGTTCACAATGATCTGCGGCAGAAAGGATGTGGTAATGCCCAGCACCACAAAGGTGCTGATGATGATACGGCGGCCGTTACCGATAACGAATTCAACGATCCGTCCAAGAACGATTTTGTCCTTATGCGCAACATTGCCACCCTTGATCGGCAGAAAATCGATCAGGATCGGCAGCAATACGACAGAATAAAAATAAGCCGCAATTGCCCCAATGCCCGAGATGTTCCCCAAATGCTGCAGGGGCGGGGCGTCGGCAAAATTGAGGCTGAAAAACCCAATCCCGGTCGTAAAACTGGTCAGGAACACAGGTTGCATGTTCACCCGCATGCTTTCTGCCATGGCTTCGCGCTTCGATTTACCCTCACCCAATTGCTTGAAGAAGGTAATGAGCAGATGGATGGAATCTGCCACCGCAACCGTCAGGATAATGACAAAGCAGTTCGACGTCGGCGCGCTGAGAAAGAAGCCCAGCCAACCGGCAATGCCATAGCCGACGACCGCAGAGAGCAATACCACAATCAGTGTGGCAAGCGCCGCCCAGGCCGACCGAAGTAACCAGGTAACCGTCACCACCAGCAGCACCAGCATCAACGGGAACAACGTCGTGAAATCACCCAAGGCAACTTCAGAGAACGAGTTGTTGAGCATCAATGTGCCGGTCAACTCTATCCGCAGACTCGGGTATTTTTCACGCGCTTCCGCCTGAATTTCGCGAGCCTTCTTGGCGACAGACATAACCGTGTCGCCCGCAACATCGGGCATCTGGAAAGTTGTTGCCACCGCCGTGGTACGTTCATCTAACGAGACAGCCTTGCCCGCCAGGAAAGGCTCGCTCAGTGCCACCTCCCGCAGATAGGCAATGTCTGCTGCCGTCATGTCTTCGGGATACTGGGCCAGGGCCTCGACCGTCAGGTCATCTTCTTCCGCCCGCGTGTGCTGGTAGGTCGACAGGGAATCCACCCGCAGGGCGCGCGGCATATACCAGCTTTCCTCCGACAGCCAGGCAACCGCTTCCAACACCTCGCGATTGAAAACCGTACCCTCTTGAGGCTGGACCACGAAGATGATGCTATCGGCCTTGGTATATTTGCGCTCCAGCGCGTCATGCGCCTGCAACTGCGGGTTTTCCGGCCCGAAGAAGATACGGTAATCTGCCTTAAACTGCAGGTTTGTTGCGCCATATACAGCGGCGGCCGTCACCAGCAACACACCCAGAAGAGCCAACCAGCGGAACCGGAACAGTGTCATCACATAGTTGGACACCCAATTGCTCATTCTCGGTTCCTTTTTGACGCGCGCCGGGTTCTAGCGCTTGGCCTCAATGGCATCCCACACCAGCGCAGACAGATTGATCCCGTCATAGCGGTCAATTTCCTGGATGCCGGTGGGTGACGTCACATTAATTTCTGTCAGATAGTCGCCGATGATGTCGATCCCGACAAAGATCAACCCTCGCTCCTTGAGCATGGGGCCGATCGTGTCGCAAATTTCCTGGTCGCGCGCGCTCAGGACAGACTTCTCTGCCACGCCGCCCACATGCATGTTTGACCGTGTCTCGCCTTCTGCCGGTACACGGTTGATCACACCTGCAGGCTTGCCATCGACCAGGATTACACGCTTGTCACCCTGGCGAACCTCAGGCAGATAGCGCTGGGCAATAATCGGCTCGCGGTAAAACTCTTCGAACATCTCGAAGAGTGAGTTGAGATTTTCATCCCCTTCACGCAGGCGGAATACACCGGCGCCGCCATTGCCATAAAGCGGCTTCAGGATGATGTCTTTGTACTCTTCGCGAAAGGCGATGATCTCATCCTTGTTGGCTGTGATCAGCGTCTCCGGCATCAGCTCCGGAAACTCAGTGACGAGAATTTTTTCTGGCGCGTTGCGCACATGACCTGGGTCGTTCACCACCAAGGTGTCTGGGTGCACACGCTCCAGCAAATGGGTTGAGGTGATGTACCCCATGTCAAAAGGGGGGTCCTGCCGCAGCAAGACAACATCCATGCTGGCCAACTCGACCTGCCGTTCCGGGCCCAGCGTCGCATGGTCACCATAGATTCGCTGCACAGTCAGGTCGTGGCCACGGGCAACAACCACGCCGTCGCGCAGGGAAAGGTTCTTGGGCAGATAGTAAAAGAGTGAATGGCCCCGTGCCTGCGCTTCGAGTGCCAGCGCGAAGGTACTGTCACCATCGATATCGATTGAATGGATAGGGTCCATCTGTATGGCTACAGACAAGCTCAATTGTTGGGTCTCCCGAATTTTTGTCTGGTTTCAGGCTGTTACGGCTTAGCCTGCCTCCCAAGCAGACCGAATATGCGCAGGCCAGCCACCCGGCGCAACCGCCATAACATCAAAGCTTACGTGCAAATTCGCACAATCTGGATGCTTTGCCAGATAAATTTGCGCAGCGTTAATAATTCTTTGCCGCTGTTTTGTCGATACCGCCTCCAACGCGGCGGCCTTTGTGTGCCGCGCCTTGACCTCTACAAACACCAGTGTTTTACCCCGGCGGGCCACTATATCGACCTAGCCTACCGGCTCCCGCAGATTGCGTGCCAGGATACGATAGCCTTTCAGCCGCAACAGAAACGCGCAAAGCGTCTCAGCGAGACGGCCTCGTTTTTGTGCTCGCGCCTTGTCGGCACTAGGCCCCGGCATCGCCCTTGCCTTTTGTCAGCGCAAGCGCCCGGTTATAGACTTCCTTGCGTGGGCGGCCTGTCAGAGCAGCAATCGCAGCAGCCGTATGCTTGACGCCCACATCATCAACAATCGCCAGAATAGCCGCATCCAGATCGGCTGCCTCTGCCACTTCTGCAGGGGGCGGGCCGAGCAAGACGACAACCTCACCCTTCGGCGGTCCGGCCCGCTGGTAATGATCACAGACGGTCTGGATATCCCCGCGTATGAATTCTTCAAACCGCTTGGTGATCTCCCGCGCGACCACGACCTCGCGCCCCGGCAGAGCAGCCGCCATGTCTTTCAAAGCTGCAGGCAAACGCCGCGCTGCCTCATACAGCACCAATGTGGCCTGCTCCCCCGCCAGCCCCTGCAATGTCTTTTCGCGCGCGCCCTGTTTTTCCGGCAGGAAGCCAACGAACAAAAACCGGTCCGTCGGCAACCCAGCTGCCGAGAGGGCTGCCAGCGTGGCCGAGGCGCCCGGCACCGGGATCACCCGGTGACCTTGTTCCGCCGCCTCGCGAACCAGCCGATAGCCGGGGTCAGAGATCAACGGCGTACCGGCATCGCTGACCAGCGCCACTTTTTCACCCTTTTCCAACGCAGCGAGCAATTGCGGGCGTATCTGGGTGGCATTGTGTTCATGGTGTGCGACCATCGGGGTGGTGATGCCATATCGCTGCAGCAAGCGGCTGGTAATGCGGGTGTCTTCACAGGCAATCAGGTCTACGCCATTCAAGACATCCAATGCCCGCAGGGTCACATCGCGCATATTGCCAATGGGGGTGGCTACCACATGTAGGCCTGCGGCCAGATTGACTTGTGGATCAGGAACTTCCATGTTCTATACGTCTCCCCAACAGGCGATGGCATGGGGCCATCACCCCGGTAATTTGAGACTCGGAATGCAAACCGCCAAATTCAGTGTTCGCTCTTTTTGCCTGCTTTTGCCCCTTGCGGCAATGCTGGTCTTGTCGGCCTGTGGCGGGGGCGAACCCCAGGTCCGGCGCATGCCGCCCAAGCAACCGCCGCCGCCACTGGTACCGGACTATCAAGCCCCGCAAAACGAGGCACCCATTATTGTGCGACCGGACCCAACGCGCCAAAGCCTGCCCCAAGCTCAGATGCTGGGCTCCGGCGCCATCCGTATCGCCCTGATGGTACCGCTGTCCGGCCAGCATGCAGCGCTGGGCGAGGCCCTGTTGAACGCCGCGCAGATGGCCTTGTTTGACGCCCAACACCCACGTCTGGTGCTTGTGCCCATTGACACAAAGGGCACCCCCAACGGCGCTCTTGAAGCCATGACCAAGGCCCGGGCCGCAGATGCAAACCTTGTCCTGGGTCCGGTCTTTGCCGATTCCATTCGCGCTATTCGGCCAGACGCCATGCGCTATGGCACGACTATCATCGGCTTCTCTTCAGATCGGTCCGTCGCCGGCGCCGGCATTTACACGATGGGCTTTACGCCCGAACACCAGGTTCGCCAGATTGTCGACCACGCAGTTGCACAAGGCCGGGAACAGTTTACGGCACTGATCCCCCAAACGCTTTTTGGTGAGCGGATGCTGGAGGCCTATGTTGATGCGCTCGCCTGGCATCAGCTGGAACCTGTTCAGGTTGAGTACTACGTGGAAGACACCGATGCGCTGGAAGACCCCGTGAAGCGATTGGCCAATTACGATGCCCGCCGCACCGCATTGCTGGAGGAAGTGGCCTATCTGGAATCCTTTGGTGAGGACGACCTGACAGAGGAAATGCTGGAAAGCCTGAAAAATGTTGAAACCCTGGGCAAGCTGACTTTCGATATCGTATTTTTACCCGCCGGGGGCCATATGGTACGCAACCTAGCGCCGCTCCTGCCGTTCTATGAGATCGACCCGGTCGAGGTGCAGTTCCTGGGCACCGGCCAGTGGGATGACCCGGGTCTGCGCTTTGAGCCCGCCCTGCTGGGCGCCCGTTTCGCCGGACCTTTACCTGAAGCCGGCAAGCAATTCGCTGCGCGATACGCATCCGTCTACAACAGCCAACCCCCGCGCATTGCCAGCCTGGCCTATGATGCAACGGCACTTGCAGCGACACTGATCCGCCTGAATAACCGGCGGCCTTTTTCCCATGAGGCGCTGATGAACCCACGGGGCTACGCCGGACTGGATGGCGTCTTCCGTTTCCAGGCCGACGGCACGGCTGAACGCCGGCTCAGTATTATTGAGATCAATAGCGACGGTCTGGCACTGGCAGAGGGCACACGACCGCCGCTGGAAGACACGGCAATCCCGTCTATTATTCCGCGACTGATGGAACATTATAGCGAGGAAGAAGAACCTGATGATCCCGAAAGCCTGCCAGCGATAGAAGTGGATGACGGCCTTGAGGCCGAATGGGACCTCGACTTCGCGCCAGGCTTCAGCAATTAGGCATCAGTCAACAGTGCGGCCGTCAGGGCGTTAAGCACCAGCCTGCCCTGTTCCGTCGCCACCAGACGATGGTCACGCTGAACGACGAGGCCCTGTTGTTCCAAATGGGCCAGCTGTTGCTGATCAATAAGGGTGCTGAGCGCCTCACCAGCAACGGCCTGTAACCTGTTCAGGTCGAGCCCCTCTGCCAGTCGCAGACCCATCATCACCATTTCCTCCGCGCTTTCGCGGTTTGAAATGATTGCGTCTTCGACAGAGCCATGCCCGCGCGACTGCACGGCCTCTAACCAGCCTTCGGGCTTGTGGCGTTGGGCCGTGGCAAAGCGCTTGCCATCAATCGTGAGGCGACCATGGGCGCCCGGGCCCACGCCGACATAGTCACCATAGCGCCAATAAACAAGGTTATGTCGGCTTTCCTCCCCCAGGCGGGCATGGTTGGAAATTTCATAGGCGGGCAGTCCCGCCGCAGCCGTCATTTCCTGGGTAAGGTCATAGAGTTCGGCGGCACAATCATCATCGGGTAACTGAAGCCTGCCGTTCCGCCAGGCAGTATGGAACGCTGTACCTTCTTCAATTGTCAGCTGGTACAGCGACAAATGCCCGGCGGACAATGCCAACGCCTGTTCCAGCTCGGCTGCCCAGGCATCAGGGGTTTGATCCGGCCGGGTGTAGATCAGATCGAAAGACAGGCGTTTGAAATGTTGCCGGCCAATCTCCAGCGCTACCAGTGCTTCTCGTACAGAATGCTCTCGGCCAAGTGCTTTCAGATCTGCATCATTAAGCGCCTGTATACCCATGGACACACGATTGACACCAGCTTGGGCAAATCCTGCAAATTTCTCAGCTTCAACCGACGTGGGGTTGGCCTCCAATGTGATCTCAACATCATCGGCAAAGGACCAATGCTTGCCCACAGCATCAATGACGGCCTCGACACTGGCCGGGCTCATCAGCGACGGCGTGCCGCCCCCAAAAAAGATGGAATTGACCACGCGCTTGCCCACGCGGCCCGCATAATGGGCCAGTTCTGCCAACAGGGCATCGCGCCAGCTGGCTTCATCAATGCGTTCGCGCACATGGGAGTTGAAGTCACAATAAGGGCATTTGGCGAGGCAGAACGGCCAATGCACATAGATGGCAAAGCCGCCATCGATCACTGCATCAGAAGCAGGCATCGACCAGCTGGTTAAAGGCATCTGCCCGATGGCTCATGCCATGTTTGGCGTCCGGGTCCATTTCACCGAAGGTTATGTCGAAGCCGTCCGGGACAAAGATCGGGTCATAGCCAAAACCCCTGTCGCCACGCCCTGGCCAAACAAGTGTGCCATCGACCCGGCCTTCAAAGATTTCTTCATGCCCGTCCGGCCAGGCCAGACACAAAGCACAGATAAAATAGGCACTGCGGTCATCACTGCCACTGGACTGCAGGGCCTCTTCCACCTTGCGCATGGCGAGGTTGAAATCTTTCTCTGGGCCACCCCAACGAGCAGAATAGATGCCGGGGTCACCATTCAAGGCAGGGACAACCAGGCCAGAATCATCTGAGAGAGCAGGCAGACCAGAAGCCTTGGCCGAGAAGTGCGCCTTGAGCGCCGCATTCCCGGTAAAGGTCGTTTCCGTTTCTTCGGGCTCTTCAATGTCGAGCTGGCCTGCAGAGATCACCTCGACAGAAAACGGCGCCAGCAGGGCGCCAATTTCACGCACCTTGCCCGCATTGTGGCTGGCAATCACAAGACGATCTTCAGCAAATTTGCGGGCCATGGCTCTTTTCCCTATGTGTTGTGGATTGCCTGGCGTTGCAGCTCTGCCAGTTCGGCACAGCCCTTTTGGGCCAATCCCAGCAACTGGTTGAAAGAATCTGGCGAGAACAGCGATTCTTCCGCCGTCGCCTGAATTTCACAAATCTGGCCCTGGCCAGTGAGGACGAAATTCGCATCCGCATCGGCATTGGAATCTTCAGGGTAATCCAGGTCCAGCACTGGAGTGCCTTCAAAAATCCCGCAGGAAATAGCAGCCACCTGGTCAACCAGCGGCAAGTCATCAATCAGGCCATCAGCCTGCATCTTCTTGAGGCACAAATGCAGGGCAATATAACCACCCGTGATCGACGCGGTACGCGTGCCGCCATCAGCCTGGATAACATCACAGTCGATGGTGATCTGCCGTTCACCCAGGCGCGACAGATCTGTCACGGCGCGCAGGCTGCGGCCAATAAGGCGCTGGATTTCCTGCGTACGGCCAGACTGCTTGCCCGCAGCGGCTTCACGGCGCGAGCGCGAATGGGTAGAGCGGGGCAACATGCCATATTCCGCCGTCACCCAACCCTTGCCGCTATTGCGCAGGAAAGGAGGAACCCGTTCTTCAAGGCTGGCATTGCAAAGCACATGCGTGTCGCCAAAACGAATGAGGCACGAGCCCTCCGCATGGCGGGTAAAGCCGGTTTCAATGGTGACGTCACGCAGCTGGTCTGCGGCACGGCCTGATGGTCGCATGGAATGCCCTTTCATCCTTGGTGTTCTGTCGCGCCTTCTATCGTGCTTTGGGGGGCAAGGTCCAGCGCTTCGTAGAGCCGAGGCGAGACATGCCCGATTGACGACCCCAGCAGCAGACCCTAACTTTGGCGCGAGGATACAGACATGAAGATCGACGAGTTCAACGAGCGCACAAGAGAAGTATTTCGGCAGATCGTCGACACCTATCTGGAAACGGGTGAACCCGTCGGTTCCCGGACCCTGTCCAAGGCGCTCGACCTCAATATATCCCCAGCCAGCATCCGCAATGTCATGGCCGACCTGGAAGACTCGGGCCTTCTTTATGCACCACACACCTCTGCGGGGCGCCTGCCGACCGATATTGGCCTAAGGCTGTTCGTTGACGGCTTGCTGGAGCTGGGCAATTTGACCGAAGCCGAACGGCAGGAAATCAGCGGGCAATGCGCGGCCACCGGCAACAGCCTGGAACAGGTGCTGGAACAGGCAGGCGCCATGCTCAGCGGCCTGTCGCAGGGAGCCGGCGTGGTTCTCGCCCCCAAAAGCAATGCGACCCTGCGCCATGTGGAATTTGTGAGCCAGGGCACGGGCCGGGCCCTGATGGTATTGGTGTCAGAAGACGGGCAGGTGGAAAACCGCCTGCTGGATGTGCCCGCCGACATGCTGCCCTCTACCCTGACCATGGCCGGGAATTATCTGAACGCCCGCTTGGCCGGTCGGTCGCTAGAAGCCGCCAAGGAAGACATATTGGCGGAGCTTACCCGCCACGAGGCAGAATTGGATGATCTGGCCAGTCGGTTGGTGGAAGACGGGTTAGCTTTATGGTCCAAGCCAGACAGCGGTGACCAGATGTTCATTGTGCGGGGGCAGAGCAATTTGCTGGAAAACCTGCAGGCCAGTGAAGATCTGGAGCGCGTCAGAAAATTAATTGAGGACCTTGAAAACAAGCGCGAGTTTGTCCATTTGCTGGACTTGGCACACGATGCCGAGGGCGTACGCGTCTTTATTGGGTCGGAAAATAAATTATTTTCCATGTCGGGGTCGTCTTTGATCCTTTCCCCCTATATGAATGCGTCGCAATCAATTGTCGGTGTTGTCGGCGTCATTGGTCCCACGCGCATGAATTATGCGCGTGTCGTACCGATGGTAGACTACACCGCCAGGGTAATAGGACGACTGCTAGGATAACAGGCGGATGGACAACGAAAACAAGACACCGGAAAACGAACCGGCAGAAGAACCAAAAGCAACCGAAGCCAATGCTGCGGAGGCAGCTGCAGAGGAAAATGCAGAGGCTGCGGCTGAAGACGCCAAGCCGGCTGACCCGCTGGTAGAGGCTCATGAGGAAATTGCAGCGCTGCAAGACCGGCTGTTGCGCGCCATGGCCGAGACGGAGAATATCCGCCGCCGTTCCGTGCGGGAAAAAGAAGACGCCGCCAAATATGCCATGACCAACTTCGCCAAGGACATGGTGCAGGTGGCAGACAATCTGGGCCGCGCGCTCGATGCCCTGCCGGAAGGCGCCCGCGACGATGAAACATTCGGCACACTGATCGAAGGGGTGGACCTGACAGGTCGCGAGCTTGTTTCTGCCTTTGAAAAACACGGCATCAAAGAAGTGCAGCCCCATGGCGAAAAGTTCGACCACAATCTGCACCAGGCCATGTTTGAAGCCGAATCACCGGACCATGAGCCGGGCACGGTGATGCAGGTGATGCAGATTGGTTACACGATTGGTGACCGCCTGCTACGCCCCGCCATGGTTGGTGTGGCCAAAGCACCCGCCAAAGCACCCGAAGAAGGCTAAGGCCCATACGTTTGGCCCTATAGGTATGGAAAAGCTTCGGGAGAGGCCATCTCGAAGCCGGCAAAGTCAAAGCCCGGTGCCACCGTGCACCCGACAAGCGTCCAGCTCCCCAGGGGTCGGGCGCTTTGCCATGCATGGGCCGGGACTATGCCCTGCGGTTGCTGGCCCGCCTTAATATCCAGGCCAAGCGTGACAGATTGCAGATCGTTCTCGTCTTCGCGGATACCCATCAAGAGCGCGTCACCTGCGTGGAAATGCCATATCTCGACTGCATCAACCTTGTGCCAGGCCGAGCGCTCCCCCGCCTGCAGCAGGTAATAGATGCTGGTCACAGCTGAGCGCGTCCCGTCTTCGGCGGGCGCGCGATATATTTCTTTATAGTGGCCGCCTTCAGGGTGCGGCATCAGGCCCAGCGCATCGATAACCGACTGGGCGCTTTGCGTCATCACGGATGGTCCTTCATCGACCCATGCCCGTGCGTCATGCCAGGTGCGGCCATGCCATCAGACACCTGTACCTGCGTCGTTATCTCACCTGCTTTTTCAAATATCAGTGTCAGCGGAAAAATATCACCGGCAGCAAGGGGGTCTGCCAAGTCAAACAACATGACGTGCAGGCCACCCGGCTCGAACGCCACCTGGCTGCTGCCCGAAATATTCAACCCCTCGAGCTTGACCATGCGTATCACCATATCTTCATGCACATGGTCGTGAATTTCAGCCCGCGCCGCCCGTGGGCTTGCCACGCCGGTCAGACGGTCGTCTTCCATACCCGCCAAAAGTGTCATGAAAACAGCCCCGGGTTGGCCTTCGCGCATGGTGGGGCGGGACCAGGCCATTGCCACCTGCAGGCCAGCGTCCATGTCAGACTCAGGCGCCATATCGGCGCCAGCCGTTGCCTCTGGCGTTACTTCAACAGCATGCGCCGCAGGGTCTGCCGGGGCAGGCGATTCGTCTCCACAAGCCGACAGAGGCAGGGCCATCAGGGCCAAAACGACGGGAAGTCGAAGGAATGAAGGACAAGAAGTGTGCATGATCAGCCTTTTCTGGGTGTTTTAACGCTTGGGAAACTGCGTATCTGGCAGATTCTGCGTCTTTGAAGTTTTTTTGACCACAGCGGTTGTACCACCATAACAGCTTCACTATATAAGCCACGCTGAAATGACAATGGTTCCGCAACACGGACATCCCAATCATGGGGGCCCCTCTGAATTGTAAAGGCGCACAATGTGGCCAATACGCGGGGCTTGCCGAAAAGAGAGGTAAAAATGGGTAAAGTTATTGGCATTGACCTTGGCACCACCAATTCCTGTGTCTCCGTCATGGATGGTAGTGACCCCAAGGTTATCGAAAATTCTGAAGGGGGTCGTACGACACCCTCTATGGTCGCCTTTACGCCGGAAGGTGAACGCCTTGTTGGCCAGGCTGCAAAACGCCAGGCGGTCACCAACCCCACAGACACACTGTTCGCGATCAAGCGCCTGATTGGCCGCCCGTTCGATGACCCTGCCACGCGCAAGGACATGGACATGGTGCCCTACAGCATCATCAAGGCCGACAATGGCGACGCATGGGTGGAAGCCGCTGGCGAGAAATACTCCCCCAGCCAGGTCTCTGCTTCCATTTTGCAGAAGCTGAAGGAAGACGCAGAAACCTATCTGGGTGAAACCGTCACCGAAGCCGTGATTACCGTTCCGGCTTACTTCAACGACGCCCAGCGCCAGGCCACCAAAGACGCCGGCAAGATCGCTGGCCTGAATGTCCTGCGTATCATCAACGAACCAACGGCGGCCTCACTGGCTTATGGCCTCGACAAGAAGTCGGGCCAGACAATTGCTGTTTATGATTTGGGTGGCGGTACGTTTGACGTCTCCATTTTGGAAATTGGCGACGGTGTATTTGAAGTGAAGTCCACCAATGGTGACACCTTCCTGGGTGGTGAAGACTTCGACATGCGCCTGCTGGACTACCTGGCAGAAGAATTCCAGAAAGAAAATGGCATAGACCTGCGCGGCGACAACATGGCACTGCAGCGCCTGAAGGAAGCCGCAGAAAAAGCCAAGATCGAGCTGTCATCTGCCACGCAGACAGAAGTGAACCTGCCGTTTATTACGGCTGATGCCTCTGGCCCGAAGCATCTGACCATGAAGCTGACCCGCGCCAAGCTGGAAGCACTGGTTGCCGACCTTGTTGACCGCACCATTGAGCCGTGCCGGGCAGCACTGAAAGATGCAGGCCTGTCAGCCGGTGAAATTGACGAAGTTGTACTGGTCGGCGGCATGACCCGCATGCCCCGCATCAAGGAAGTGGTTGAACAGTTCTTTGGCCGCGAACCCCACCAGGGCGTAAACCCTGATGAAGTGGTGGCCATGGGTGCTGCCATTCAGGCCGGTGTGCTTCAGGGCGACGTTAAAGACGTGCTGCTGCTGGATGTGACCCCGCTGTCCCTGGGTATTGAAACCCTGGGCGGTGTCTTCACCCGCCTGATCGACCGCAACACCACGATCCCCACCAAGAAGGCCCAGGTGTTCTCCACCGCAGAAGACAATCAGTCTGCCGTGACCATCCGGGTCTACCAGGGTGAGCGTGAAATGGCGGCTGACAACAAGATGCTTGGCCAGTTTGACCTGGTCGGTATTCCTGCTGCCCCGCGTGGCGTACCGCAGATTGAAGTTGGCTTCGACATCGACGCCAACGGCATTGTGAACGTTACCGCCAAGGACAAGGGCACGGGCAAAGAACAGCAGATCCGCATTCAGGCATCTGGTGGCCTGTCCGACGACGACATTGAACGCATGGTGAAAGAAGCCGAGGAAAATGCCTCTGCCGATAAAGCCAAGCGTGAATCTGTCGACGCCCGCAACCAGGCAGACAGTATCATCCACACCACGGAAAAAAGCCTGGCTGACCATGGCGACAAGATCGATAGCGGCGAAAAGCAGGCTATTGAAGACGCCATTGCCGAGTTGAAGGCCACGCTGGAGGATGAAAACGCCTCGCTGGATGACATCAACAGCCAGACAGAAACGCTGGCC
Organism: Alphaproteobacteria bacterium; assembly: GCA_030836535.1. Lineage (GTDB taxonomy): Bacteria > Pseudomonadota > Alphaproteobacteria > SMXS01 > SMXS01 > SMXS01. The sequence goes on along the minus strand of JAURPT010000160.1, from coordinate 5,701 downwards.
CAGGCATCCATGAAGTTGGGTGAGGCTGTCTACGCTGCCCAGCAGGCTGAAGGTGCAGAAGCCGCAGCTGGCGAGGGTGCCGAGCAGGCCTCTGCCGGTGGTGCCGACGACGATGTTGTTGACGCCGACTTTGAAGAAGTCGACGACGACAAGAAGAACGCCTCCTAATCAGGCCGGGCCCCTTAGGGGGCCCCGCCTTGCTGGGAAGAGAGCCGGACGGGACCGATGGCCAAAACAGACTTTTACGAACTTTTGGGCGTTTCCAAGGACGCAGCCGATTCCGACATCAAGTCGGCCTATCGCAAGCTTGCCATGAAGTATCATCCGGACCGCAACCCGGATGACGCTGAAGCCGAACAAAAGTTCAAGGAAATCAACGAAGCCTATGACGTCCTGAAGGACGAACAGAAGCGCGCGGCCTATGACCGCTTTGGCCATGCCGCCTTTGATGGCTCCATGGGTGGCGGTGGCCCCGGCGGCGGTGGCGGCGCGGGCGGCTTTAACTTCGACTTTGGCGGCTCCTTCTCTGATATTTTCGACGACCTGTTTGGCGGTGCCCGCGGCGGTGGCCGTGGTGCCAATGCCAATGGTCCCCAGCGTGGGTCCGACCTTCGCTATAATTATGAAGTCAGCCTGGAAGACGCCTTTGGCGGCAAAAAGGCCGAGGTTAATATCCGCACGGCAGTTTCCTGCAACACCTGCAGTGGCTCTGGCGCAGCCCCCGGCAGCTCACCCACCACCTGCGGCACCTGCCAGGGCATGGGCAAAGTACGGGCACAGCAAGGCTTCTTTACCGTAGAGCGGCCCTGTCCTGCCTGCCATGGCGCGGGCCAGACGATTTCAGACCCCTGCAAGGACTGCCGCGGAGAAGGCCGCATCGACCGCGACAAGACCCTGTCTGTCAACATTCCACCCGGTGTGGAAGAAGGCACCCGCATTCGCCTGTCTGGCGAAGGGGAAGATGGCTTACGCGGTGGCCCGGCGGGCGACCTTTACCTGTTTATTTCCGTTCGGCGGCATGAGCTGTTCGAACGCGAAGGCAACGACATCTATTGTGATGTGCCCATTCCCATGACAACAGCCGCCCTGGGTGGCCCGCTCGAAGTGCCCACTGTAGAAGGCAACAAGGCGCGCATCACCATCCCGGAAGGCACGCAGTCCGGCAGGCATTTCCGCCTGCGCGGCAAGGGTATGCCCCGCCTGCAACGCAGTGGCCGCGGTGACATGTTCGTGCAGATTTTGGTGGAAACCCCAACCGGCCTGAGCAAACAGCAGAAGAAACTGCTGAAGGAACTGGCGGACCTGGACAAAGGTTCCAACCCGGAATCAGATAAATTCACTAGCCGGGTCGATGCCCTGTGGGAAGCAAATAGCGACTGACCCCCTTATTCCGGGGACGAGAACATGCTACACCCGGCCAACAAAGATAAGGGAGTGACCGGTGAGTGATATTGCCATTGGCATCGTAGGATGCGGCGGCCGCATGGGCCGCACCCTGCTGAAGCAGGTTTACCAGACAGAGGGCGTTACCCTGACCGGCGGCACAGAAGCCGAGGGCCACCACGCGTTGGGGCTGGACCTCGGCGTATTGGCCGGGCTGGAGAACCCGCTGGACATGATCGTCACCACGGACCGCCAGGCCCTGTTTGAGGCCAGCGACGTGGTGATCGACTTCACCATTCCCGAAACCACGGCCCTGCTGACCAAGCTGGCCGTTGAAAACAACACCGCGCACATTATTGGCACCACCGGGCTGGATGCCGAACAGGCACAGGCCATTATCGACGCGTCGAAAGAAACTGTCGTTGTACAGGCCGACAATTACAGCCTGGGTGTAAACCTGTTGGCCGCGCTCACCCGCCAGGTTGCAGAAACGCTGGACACCCAGTTCGACATTGAAATTGTTGAAATGCACCACCGCTACAAGGTTGATGCCCCTTCGGGGACTGCACTGGCCCTGGGCCGTGCGGCCGCTGAAGGCCGGGGCGTTTCACTCGATGAGGTGGCCGACCGGGGCCGCGACGGTATTACCGGCGCGCGCAAGGAAGGCGACATTGGCTTTGCCAGCCTGCGCGGCGGCAATGTTGTCGGCGACCACACCGTCACCTTTGCCGCAGATGACGAACGGATCGAGCTGACCCACAAGGCAGGCGACCGGACGATTTTTGCACGGGGTGCAGTCCATGCCGCCCGCTGGGCCCACGGCCAGCCAGCCGGCTATTACACCATGGCTGATGTGCTTGGTTTTTAAGACCGGTCGTTATCGCTGATGCTGAAAGCCAATATCCACGAAATGTTCGCGCGTTTTGCCGCCCAGGACCCCGAGCCGGTTGGCGAGCTGAACTACAAGAACCCCTATACCTTGCTAGTCGCGGTCGCACTGTCGGCACAGGCAACCGATGTGGGCGTCAACAAGGCCACCGGACCCTTGTTTGAGGTCGTGGATACACCGGAGAAAATGGTCGCGCTGGGGGAAGACAAGCTGCGCGACTACATCAAGACCATTGGCCTGTTCAACACCAAGGCCAAAAACGTCTACAAGATGGCGCAGATCCTGGTCGACGAGTATGGCGGCGAAGTGCCCGAAGATGCGGACACGCTCGTCAAGCTACCTGGCGTGGGCAAGAAAACGGCTGCCGTTGTGCTGAACATTGCTTTTGGCCACCCGCGCATCGCCGTTGATACGCACATCTACCGGCTATCGCACCGCACCGGGCTTTCACATGCCAAAACAGCCGATGCGATGATGAAGCGGCTGGAAAAAATCGTTCCCGCCGAATTCCTGCAGCACGCCCATCACTGGTTGATTTTGCACGGGCGCTATATCTGCAAGGCCCGCAAGCCGGACTGCCATAAATGCATCATCTATGATCTGTGCAACTTCAAGAAGAAGACCGCGGACGACCCCAAACTTTGGCCCTCGCTCTGAGGGTCACTGGTTTCGCAGAATCGACTGCGCTCTGGACCGAATCTCGAACAGCAATTTTTCAGCTTCTTCAATCTGAAGCAGGAGTTTGCTTGAATCCGGGTAATTGTGGCTAAAACCTTCGCAAATGACAAAATTTGCTGTTTGGCTCGCCACATGAATGGTGTCACCTTCGCCAGCCGGATGAGGAAAATATATTTCCCTATAGGTCACCAAATAGCCTGAAGCGCCATTGGCTGTTTCATAATAAATTTTTGTCTGTGTTGTTTTGCCATAGATAATGACTTCAATTCTCGCAGGACGGCTATCTGACAAGTAGACATTGGCAACGGCCCCTTCTTCACCATGATCAGGCAGCCTGAAGTGAAAATCAGCAAGAGCGTTTACCGGCTTTCGTTCCGCGCCTTCAAATTTCTCGATGTTGCAGTCACGCGCTCTTGGGCAAGCCAAGGCATATTGGCCAGAAAATACAGCCAGGACGATAAACACGAACATCAACGAACGATAAATTGTACCCATGGCTATTCATAACCTCCTGAAACATCTTCAGAGCTTATTGAAAAGACTGCCATTCTGAAAGCTCACTAGTTCGCAGGCGTAACTGGGACCTCTGATAACGGCGCTTCAACCGCCGACGTTTCGGCAACGGGTGGCGCCAGCTTTTTGTCAGCACCCATGGCCATCAGGCATTCCCGCACCTGGCCTTCCCCCATTGGCGGGCTGTTATCGCCGCGCATGCGGGCTTCCATATGGTCGATCACCGCCTCACCGCCTAATGGCGGCTCATAGAGATAGATGGTCAGGGCGCACATGTCGCTTTCATAAAGCCACAGATAGGCCGGGGCCTCTGGCCGGACCAGGCTGGGTTCCCCCAGAGCGCTTTCAACAAAACTGGCGGGCTGGCCGGTCAACTGGTCTTCAATCGGCTGCGCTACGGCTGCGCTCGTCATCAGCACAGACACAAACAGCACCCATCTATGCAACATGGGTGGCACCCTCCTGCTGGAACCCCTTGAAGAGATGCACCATTAAACCCGTGGCCAACAATGGCGTCATGAGGTTGACGAGCGGGATAGAGAACATGAACGCAATCGCACACCCACCCAGGAACAGTTTGCCGCCATGGCGCTTGCGCAGGGCCTTTTCCTGCGTCTTGTCGCCGTGCCGCTGGGCGACCAGTTCGAAATATTCCTTGTTCAACAGATAGCCGTTGATGAGGTAATAGAGCGCAAAACTCAACAGCGGGAAGAACAGAAAAATCAAATAGAACTGCAGTGCAATCAGGTTCACCAGCACTATCAACCCGCCCAGCTTAGCCGCTTCCCACAAGCCTGTACCCACACCAATCGGTGTACCCGGGGCATCGCCGGGGTAGTGTTTTTGCTCCACGGCCTCTGCAATATCGTCGAGAAACAGGCCCATCACCATGCTGGCCAGCGCGGGGTATAAAAACAATGCCATGAAGACCACGCTGAGGGGCGCAACCTTATCGATGATCCAGTCGATCCAGCCTGTGCCCGTTTCGGGCAGGCCGTCGGCAAACCAGATGCCGGCCCACACAGACAGGCCCAGCAAAACCCCACTGACGATGAGGCTGAGCAGAAAAATTCGCCAGAAGGCGGGCTGTATAAACTGGCTGAAGGTTTTGAAAATGGCGCTGATCATGGCATCTATTCAACCTGTTCAGACCAGCCAGTGCAATTGAAACTCGCTGTCACCATCCATTTAGTCAGATCTGCAGAATAATTCGCCAATCTATTGTGGTTTGGGCTATAGAAAGCGCGAAAGTGAGGGCCTTAGAATGAGCAATCTGGACGTTGTTGGCATTGGCAATGCCATTGTGGATGTACTGAGCCATACTGATGATGCATTTCTCAAAGCCAATGATTTGGTCAAAGGCTCTATGCGCCTGATCGACCCGGAAGAGGCACAAAACCTCTATAGCCGCATGGGCCCGGCCACTGAAATTTCCGGCGGGTCTGCTGCCAATACGATTGCAGGCATCGCTGCATTGGGTGGGCAGGCCGCCTATATTGGCAAGGTAGCCGACGACCAGCTGGGCGATATCTTTGCCCACGACCTGCAGGCTACCGGTGTTCTCTATCGCACCGACCGGTTGATCGGTGACCTGGCCACCGCCCGCAGTATGATTTTGGTCACGCCCGACGCCGAGCGCACCATGAACACCTTCCTGGGGGCCTCCAACAAACTGACACCGTCAGATGTGGATGAAGATTTGATCTCCCGCGCGCAATATACCTATCTGGAGGGCTATCTGTGGGACCCAGAAGAGGCGAAAGACGCCTTCCGCCACGCCATGCGCATGGCCCACCAGCATGGCCGCAAGGTGGCGCTGACCCTTTCTGATTCTTTCTGCGTTGATCGTTTCCGGGATGAATTCAAACAATTGGTGACCGAGATTGATCTGCTGTTCGCCAATGAAGACGAAATCTGCTCACTCTATGAAGTCGACGAATTCGACGATGCCCTGCAGGCCGTCCGTTCAGCAGGCACGATGGCAGCCCTGACACGGTCAGAAAAAGGCTCGCTCCTGATGCGGGGTGATGAAATTCACCTGATCGACGCTGTACCAGGCGTAGACGTTGTCGACACCACCGGTGCCGGTGACTTATATGCGGCAGGTGTACTGGCCGGGCTGACCCAGGGGCGCGGGCTTGGTGAGGCGGGACATATGGGTGCCATTGCGGCCGCTGAAGTGATCAGCCATATGGGCGCGCGGCCCGAAGCTGATTTGAGAGAGATGGTGGCCGAGGC
>JAURPT010000159.1 GCA_030836535.1 Alphaproteobacteria bacterium | reverse complement strand
CTTGGCTTGCTGTTTGAGACAGAAGACCATAAAGAAGGGGTCGCAAGTTTCCTTGAAAAGCGGGAACCCACCTTCAAGGGCCGCTAGAACCAATATCAGGATTCCACGATGGATCAAAAAACCGACACCTCAGCCGTGCCGTTTCTGCCCGTGCCTATGGCAGAACCCAAAGCCACCCTGGAACGCCGCGACAATGGCGAGCTCGTTGTGCATTGCGACTATCCCATCGGCGACTTTGGCCCCTCCATTGTGGCTTTCCTGCATCGTTGGGCGGCTGAAACCCCCAACAATATGTGGCTGGCAGAACGCGGCCATGATGGTGACTGGATCAAGATGAATTATGGCGACGCGCTTACCCGCGTAAACGCCATTTCCCAATATCTGCTGGACCGGGACTTTACTGCGGACACACCTGTCATGGTGCTGTCCGGCAATTCCATTGAGCATGCACTCCTCAGCTTCGGCGCCATGCAGATTGGCGTGCCCTATTCGGCCATCGCCCAGCCCTACTCAACCATGGGCGGCGGCTTCAAGAAGCTGCACCATGTGGTGAATCTGATCAAACCGCGCCTGATCATGGTGCAGGAATGGACGCCCTACGCAGAAGCCCTGTCGCAGCTGGACCTGGATGGTATTGAAGTTGTCTGCGTTGAGGATATCCCCGCAGGGGCGGACGCGACATCTTTCGCTTATCTGTTGGACACCAGCCCGACAGCGGCAGTCATGGCTGCCTATGGCACCACCAATCTGGAAACGGTGGGTAAATATCTGTTTACCTCTGGGTCGACCGGCATGCCCAAGGCCGTGCCACAGACCCAGCGCATGATGTGCGCCAACATGAAGGGGAACGAAATTCTGTTCCCACCCGACCCGGAGAACAAGCCGATCTATCTGGACTGGCTGCCGTGGAACCATTGCTATGGCGGTAATTCCAACTTCAATGCCGTGCTGCGCGACGGCGGTGAATTCTGGATTGATGATGGCCGCCCCCTGCCCGGGCAGTTCGACGCCACCCTGCGGAACCTGCGCGAAGTACGCCCGACCCGCTATCTGGGTGTCGCGACATCCCATGGCATGATGGTCACGGCGCTGGAGAAAGACCCCGAGCTGCGCAAAATCTTTTTCTCGCGCCTGACGCATCTGGGTTATGGCGGCGCCAGCCTGCCCCAGGAAGTGTGGGAGCGCTACCAGACACTCGCTGCCCAGGAAACGGGCCACCGCATCATGTTCTACACGGGCTATGGCTCAACAGAGACCGGGCCTGTGGCTGCCACGCTGTACTGGCCCTATGAAGGCACCGGCAATATTGGCCTACCCATGCCGGGCACAACCATGAAGCTGGTGCCCAACGGATCGAAAATGGAAGTACGCATGAAGGGTGATTCGATCTTCCCCGGCTATTTCCAGATGCCAGAGAAGACCGCTGAAAGCTTCGACGAAGAAGGCTTCTACAAGATCGGTGATGCACTGACGGTGATCGACGACACCGACATCACCCAGGGCATGATGTTCAACGGCCGCGTGGTCGAAGATTTCAAGCTGCTGTCCGGCACCTTTGTAAATGTGGGCAACCTGCGTAACACGGTGAATAATGCCTGTGACCCGGCAATCTTTGACTGTGTCATTACCGGCCACGACAAAGACCATATTGGCTTGCTGGTCTGGCCTAATGTTGAAGGCTGCCAGAAACTGGCCGGGGCCAACCTGCCGGTTGAAGAGCTGGTGCAGAATGACGCGGTCATCAGCCACATCACAGCCTGCCTGAGACAACACAATGCCGAGACAGGCGGCTCCTCCATGCGGATCAGCCGTATTCACCTGATGACGGAAGCGCCGTCAGTTGAAGGCGGCGAAATCACGGAAAAAGGCTATGTAAACCAGCGCACTACGCTGGAGCGACGCGATGTGCTGGTGAAGAAACTCTACGAGGAAGTACCGGGCGACGATGTCATCATCATCGCCTGATTGGCGCTTCACCTAGCGCATTTCATGAATGGCAAGGCGGATGCGGCGCCAATTGTCCGCACCGCTCTGGTCACCGCCATCGCGGGCTTCCTGCTCTTTATGGGCTGCTTCTGCCTCGGCTTTGTCGCCATGGGCTTCAAGAAGTTGCCTTGCATATTCTGCGACTTCGGTCTCTTTCATCATGGTTGGCTCCTTTCTTAGGGGTGGTGTCAAATGACCACCTGCCGTCAGGCCATGAGAGCTTTGACGGCAAGGCCGATGCGGTGCCAGTCCTGCGCCGCCGCATCTTCGCCATTTTCTTCCGCTTCCAGTTCGCTATAGGCGGCGTGTTGTCCCGCCTTTTCGCCATAGGCCTCCATCAAACGTTGGGCCTCGGCGGCGACTTCAGCATCATTCATCATACCACACTCCGGGTTTGTCGTTCACAGGACGAAGCATTACCCGGACAGACCGACGACCGAAATGATCTGGGTCAAAGCAACCCGTTGAGCCCAGATACTATACCCGCAGCATCAAGCCGCCATCCACGCGCAAGGCATGGCCCGTCACAAAGGCGCCGAGGTCGGAGGCGAGAAACAACGCGCCCTTGGCAATATCAATGGGTTCCCCCAGCCGCTTGGCCGCAGACTTCTTGGCCCAGATCTGGGCGATTTCCTCATTGTCGAAACCGCCTTTGGTCATGCCAGTATAGATCGCACCCGGCTCGATAGAATTCGCCGTAATGCCATAGCGGCCTTCTTCCAGCGCGATGGTGCGGGCCAACCCCGCCGTGCCCGCCTTGGATGAACAATAGGCAGAGAGGCCAAAATCCGTGCCCACGGCCATAACGGACGCCGTGTTGATAATGCGGCCTGCACCTGATTCACGCAGATGCGGAATGACCGCCTGTGCCAGCCGGAACTGGGCACGCACATTCACATTGTGCACGTGGTCCCAATGTTCCAGCGGCATATCAATGACATTATGGCGACCCGAAACGCCGGCATTGTTGAACAGAATGTCGAGTTTGCCAAAGGCATCAATGGCGGCCTGAACGATGCGCTCGGCGGCACCGTCTTCCGTCACATCCTGTTCCAGGCAGACGATCGATGCATTCTCTTCGTGCGCCGTCATCACGGCAGAACCCGCCAGGTCCACAGCCAATACCTTTGCACCCTCATCGGCAAATAGCTGCGCGCTTGCCTCACCAATACCCGAACCCGCGCCAGTTACGATGGCAATTTTTCCTTCCAGAAGCATGTCTTCCTCCCTGTTGACTTTGACTTATGCAGGTTAACTATAGGCCATGGCCAAAACAGCACCACACCTAACCCAACTGCTTGATGACCTCGCCACCCGTTTTCCCGAACGGCCTGCGGCGAACCTGGACCAGCACCTGCTGAGCTACGCCAAATTGCTGGAGCAAAGCAAAAGGGTTGCCATGGGGTTGGCCGAGCTGGGCTTTGGCCCTGGCGACCGGCTGGGCTTCTGGATGCCCAACCGGCTGGAGTATCTGGTGACGTTCTTTGCCTGTGCGCGGCTTGGGGTTGTTTGTGTGTCAATCAACACCAAGTCCGGCCCGGCAGAAATTGGCGACACCCTGCATCGGTCTGAAGCCAGAGGGCTATTACTGGCCAGCAGGACTGGCGAGCCATCCGTCACTGAAACACTTGCAGCCATTGATCCGCCCCTTTTGAGCCGCGTGCGGCATATTATCGATACAGGCAATGGGTTGACCCAAAGCCCGTTAGAAGAGGCCACGTTGACGCCTTTTTCAACCCTGGAACAGACCGCTCCGATGGCAGCATGTTCCGGCACAGATGACATGCCGATGGCGACCTTCACGACATCCGGCACGACCAGCGCCCCCAAATTGGTGCTGCAGAGCCAAGGCAGCCTGGCCACCCATGCCGTTGATGTTGCCAACAACCTCGGCCTGACCG
>JAURPT010000158.1 GCA_030836535.1 Alphaproteobacteria bacterium | reverse complement strand
GGTCCACTGGTCAAAACTCCAGGCCTCGCGATCGTCCAATCAAGTTCACTTTCCTTGATCAGTTGCTCTTGCAAACTCTTATCGTCATAAGCGCGGCCAAAGACGATCTGGAAAGGCAGACGCTGCAGGCAGCTGATGCTCGCGCGGCTATCGCCAGCTCCAAAACCGGTTACACAGATCAGATGTTTGACACCCTGGATTTTCATTGCCTGGATCAGCTTTCGAGTCGCGTCCGAGAACAGGTGAACAGGCCGGAGCAACTCTCCTAATCCAACGCCGAGCGTCTGTATCACAACGTCCACCCCGACAAGAGCCGCCTCTACATCCTCGGTTTTCAACGCGTTGCCCTGCATCTTCTCGAGGCTAGGATTTGAGATCGCAATCGCAGTAGCGGATCGAGCCAAAGCGCGCACATCATGTCCAGCATCGAGGGCTTGACGAGTCGTCTCCAACCCGATGCCCTTGCTAGCGCCGATAATCAATACACGCATGATGAACCTGCTATATCAGAAACATTGGTACAGCCCGACGCCAGCCTGGGTGGCGATGCAGGTGCCGAACATGGCGTCGTTTTGGCTGGCCCGTCCCAGCCACTTCCTGTCGACGGATAGGTGCGCGCCAAATGCTGAGCTCGAAACCCACTTCTGCCCTCGTTTGGAAGCTAACCCGACCCCGATCACCCGAACCAAGTTCTCTGCGAGGGGACCGCTCAGATGATCGATCCCTCGCGCTGGATGGCAACCTCGGCGGGTCGGTGAAAGGGCGATCATTGATTGTTGAGCGGACTTTTGGAGCTCTAGGTTTCCTTCTGGATAGAACCGCGGACAAATAAGCCAGGTTTCGTGGTAGCGGCCGTCCAGGTCGACACCGTGATAGCCGCGGCTCCTATCAGAACGGTGTGTCCGATCACGCTGACGGCCAAGAACGTGTAACTTCCAGCCGCTACCGCAAAAGCTACCGCCCACATCAGACCTAGGGCCTGCAAAACATAATGCCGCATGGCTACATCAGGAATATGCCTAAGTGGGCTCACCTCATGGTTGAACACAAAATTCCAGCAGTATACGACAAGCCTGCGAGTGGAGTAGAACATGATGGGCTCCTGGCGTTAGTGATTGCTCCGTGTACGTGCCGATCGGTCGTTTGGATCAGTTCATGGGATTGGTCAGCAGCACGACTGCATCATCGACCGTGGTGGATCGCCCATATCTTGCGGCTGTCTTAAGCCCAGAGCGGCAATGCCTGCCGCTGGCGCGGCTTGCCAAAAGGATCGGCAGGCTCGCAGTTTTTTCTGGTTTGAGCGGTGCGCCGTCGAAACGCCTTCCAGCGCTTGATCTGACGCCTATCTTCCTCGAGCCACCGCCCAATGAAGTATCGTCAATATGAGGCTGACCACCACGATCACCTTGCGTAATTTTGAGGTCTTGGCGCAGAGTGTCGCTATGCTGATCGACGACTTTACCGATGACCGCCTTGTCTCCAAGCTGGGCACCCGGTGGCGTGGAGTGAGCGACCAAGTCATGGGCGGGATCTCAGAGGCCACCATATCTCACGGCGTGATAGATGGCCGCCCCAGTTTGCGCATGACCGGCGATGTTCGACTGGAGAATGATGGCGGCTTCATCCAAGCGGCGCTCGATCTGGCCCCTTCGGGAGATACCCTTGACGCATCTGGCTTCTCCGGGGTGCGGATCGTCGTCCGCGGCAATGGCGAGAAATACTCGGTTCATCTCCGGACACCAGATAATGTCCGGCCGTGGCAGTCCTATCGGGCTCATTTCACCGCAGGGTCGGACTGGAAGACTATCGATCTTCCCTTCGAGGCCTTTGTGCCATATCGGCTGGAAGCCCCTTTGGACAAGACGCGGCTCCGCCGCATCGGTCTGGTCGCTATTGGACGTGCGTTCTACGCGGACCTCGCGGTTTCTGAGCTTGCCTTCTATCGCTAAGTTGCGTTCAGCAGCCAGAGTGAGGCATTAAGAACGGTCGCGTAGGTGACCCAGGCGGCGTAGGGCACGAACATCAGGCCGGCTAGGCGTTCGATGCGCCAGAACATGATCGTGTTGGCGATGATCGCAACCAGCAGAATGACGATCTCGAGTAACGCCAAATCGATCCGCTGTAACCCGAAAAACAGAAACGACCAGGTGAGGTTGAGGCAGAGCTGCACGCCGAAGACCGCAAAAGCCGTCCGCGTCGCCTCGAATGACCGAAGTCTCCATACTCGCCAAGCCGCGATGCCCATCAGGATATAAAGTGCGGTCCAAACGGGCGCGAATAACCAATCTGGCGGATTAAAAGGCGGCTTCTCGAGCGCTTGATACCAGGTATCGACGCTGGTTGCCGTGATGGCTCCGCCACCACCGGATACAGCAAGGCACAGAATTATGAACGCGAAGAGACCGAGCAGATCACGGCTACTCTTGGGACGATCCCCCGCTGGTTCTGCCATTTCTACCTCAATCGGCCTCTATCGAGCTTAAGGCGGCTAATTCTGCGCACTAGGCGAATTTAGACCACTAGAAAACCTGCACAAGTCCATGAGCGCTAAAAAGTCTACAAAGCTGGTTGCGTGCCCCCGCAACCAACAAAAGGCCCCCGGCTTTCGCCGGGGGTTTTTTGTTTGTAGGTGGGGTAATATAAAGGGACTTGCTGTTTGACCGCAGCGTGGCGCGACAGCGGCATGCGAAGGTAACGCCGAAGGCGGTAAATCCTACCCCCGCAACCAACAAGCGTTAGATCCACTCAAAACAAGCTTGGGATACCCCAAGCCTGTTTTGTTTTAGCGGACCTATGCTTGTTCCCACGGAGGGAGGTTGCAATAGTTTCCGACCTATAGGAAACCGGCTTTCGCCTTTTATTGTGTTCCGTGAATGGCCTACATAACTGCTACGCGCTAGCGATAGTTCCACATAGCACGCTTGATCAACCACTCACCTGTGGCATCACGATGGATCAGCCAACCTTTGTTGGCTGTCATCCGACGCGCCTGCCCGTCAGAATGGTTGACGAGTTTGATATCGGTTTCGGCAATGCCGTAAATCCAGTCTTCGTCTATGGGCATAGCCTGTATCGGGCGAACCTCGATGGTCCATTGAGCTTCGTCATAATCGCGCTGCTCTGCCTCGCCGATGGCCCGCGACCCATACTCGGGCTTGCCACCCGGAGGAAGCCTGATTGCATCTGCGGCAAACAAGCTTGCATAAGCGGCGGAATTGTTAGCGCTCACCGCCGCTTGATACCGTGAAGCGATCTCGGATACGATTTCTAATGCTGTCGTCATGATTGGCTCTCCTTGATTGTTCGAGTGGGCAATCAAACCACGCACCGAGTGCCTGATATAGAATACTCGTGGTCCAGTCGAAGTAGGCAAAGTGTCCCTTTTATTACAATTAGTTGGGGGATATGCCATCGTCGAGCGAGCCGGGATAGTGAGAAACTGGACCTGCGGTGAAGTAATTGGAGACATTAAGAATGTCGAAGGGACAAGATACCCGAGAGAAAATCATGGATGTCGCTGAAGTGGCCATCCTCTCGAAAGGGTTTGAAGGCACCTAGATTGACGAGATTGTTACAGCCACCGGTATCTCCAAAAACGGCTTTTTCTACCATTGCGGCGATAAGAATGCTTTAGCGATTGTACTGCTCGAACGATATGTCGAAAGCGAAGACGCGATCTTCGACCGACTCTTCGGACGCGCGGCAGAACTGCATGAAGATCCGCTTCATACATTCCTGATTGGCCTGAAAATGTTCTCCGAACTTATGGGTGACCTACCGGGTGGTCATCCCGGATGTTTGATCGCCGTCTATTGCTACAATGAACGCCTCTATGTGGGAGAACTCAGGGCGCTCAGCCAGAAATCGGCACTCGCATGGCGCGCTCGCTTTCTCGCCATCCTTGAGGAAATTGCTGCTCAATATCCTACTCGTGACAATGTCGATCTCATCGCGCTGGCTGATATGGTGACCAGTACATTCGAGGGCGGGATTGCGCTGTCAAAGATTATGGGACGGTCGGAAACGCTTCCCGAGCAGGTCTTGTTGCTCCGCTCCTTCATCAAATTGCTTTTCTTGGGCTAGGGAAGCGAATTCCTGCCTGCCGCATGCTGCCCGGCGTCTGAGCGCTCAACTGGCTCAAACCGATCCAACGGTTAGCCCGCGTCGAAACCGCCTGCGAAGGCGATGCTGTCGGCGACGGTGTTGTCTTCCCGCAGCTTTTTGATGTGCAGGTAATCGTCGTCCCACCAGAAGCCGCGGAATGCATCCTCAGACGGGAATTGCAGCAGGACCATTGTCTGGCGCGGGAAATTGCCGTCCAGCACCTCAAAGCCATCGCCAGAGGCCAGCATGCTCAGCCCCCATTTGGCGGCTACTGGGCCAACATTGGCTTGGTATTCTGGTATCCAGTCAGCATTCAGCATATCGTTTTGCCCAAACACATAGTGGCAATTGTCCAAGTCGTCTGGCGCATTGTCCGGGTCGTCGTCGGTCATGCCCTCGATCAGCATGATGTCGGCGTCCGAGGCGCTTTCTCGGAGCGCTTTGAGCGGGGCATATTCTTCCAGGTTCCAGAATTCTTTCGCGGCTGCCAGGGACGGGTATTTCAGGATTGTAACCCGCTGACGGCTCCAACTGCCCTTGAGTGTCTCAACATCATTGCGTGCGGAGAACACCTGAACGCCATATTTTTCCAGCAAAGGCAGTGTGCCCTGTGCGTATTGGCCGAACTTTTCGGCATCATGCACATCGAGGCCGAAAATCATGTAAGCGGGTTTGGTCATAATCTGTCTTCCTGTCTTGCGTTATGGCTGTAGCGCTGTTTGGCGTGCGGCCAGTTCCATGACCGGCTTTGCTCCAATGAGATAGCAAATGGCCGCCCCCAGCCCAAAGGTGATGGACTGTACCATCATTGAATGGCCAACGGCCATGCTATCTGCAAAGACCCTTTCTGTTAGCCAGGCCACATAGGTGGGGCCAAAACCCAGCCCTAGCAGGTTAGTTGCCACGACGTGCACGCCCGAGGCGCGCCCACGGAACAGGTTGGGGGTGACCAATTGCAGGGTGGTGGTCATCAACGTCATAGGTGTCGTCACAAGATAGCTCAGCAAGCCAATCGCCAGCAGCAGGGCAACTCCGTCCACATACAAAATTAGGGGGCTGGTAACGGCCAATAATATGCCGCAGAAAAAGCCGATATAGAGCGAATAGTCCTTGCCGGTGCGGTCCATCAGCCAGCGATGGATGATCGGTCCGTTGAGCACGCCAATAGAGCCGGCAATCAGAGCGGTCAGACCGTAATAAAGCCCCGCTTCACCGATGGTCCAGCCATGAACACGGGTGAGGAGGGTAGGGGTCCATGCTTGTAGTCCATAGAGAATGACGGCGATTTGCCCGGCACCAAGCCACAAACCCGCATAGATGCGCCATTGACCGCGCAGCAGCCCGCCAAAAGCGCTCATGGTGGCCGTTTCTGGCTTTTCATCTTGGGCCAGGATTCGTTTGGGTTCTGGCGCCGCGGCCATCGCAATGGCCAGCAAGATACCGGGGGATGCAATCAGAATGAAACAGAGCTGCCAGGGCTGAAAGGTCATGCCCATGAAGTTGGAAGGGCCGTCGAACCAGCCCAGCAACTGTCCACCCAGGATCAATGCCAATCCGCCACCAACATAGGGTCCTGTCAAATAAATACTGACGGGTGTAGATCGTTTGTGTGGCGGGAAACTATCGGCGAGGATCGACCAGGCTGTGGGTGTCAGCGTGGCTTCGCCGAGTCCCACACCAGCACGTGAAATAGCGAGCGGCCAAAAGCTGCGGGAGAAACCACAGGCCATGGTAGCCAGGGTCCAGAAGCCGAGCCCGGCTGCCAGCAGCTTGGTGCGGTTCAGCGTGTCTGTCATCTGCCCCAAAGGGACACTGAGCAATATGTATGTAGCGGCAAAGGCCGGGCCTTGCAGAAGGCTCATCTCCACATCTGACATATTCAGGTCGGCTTGGATGGCCGGGGCCAGCAGGTTCAGGATCTGCCGGTCAATAAAGGACAGGATATAAGCCAGCAAAAGAAGGCCGGTTACCAACCATGCCTGCGTAGTCGGAGGCCACTCAGTGTGCGCGTGTGTTTGAGTCATCAAAGACTTTCCGGAATATGGATGCGGGGACCCGCGAATGAGAGCGCCAGTTTAGTCACGCGGCAGCAGTCTTGGCAAAGCCTTCCTCACCTGACCAATACTAACGTGCGGGAATACCTTTGACCTTCGCGCCGGGGGGGCAGGTCTTTTGTAACTACCGCGCCGGCGCCAATGCTGACATTGTCGCCAATATGCAGGCCCTCTAGCACGATGGCACCGGCCCCAATCATCACATTGTCGCCGACGGTGCAATCACCCATCACACTGGCGCGGGGGAACAGGGAACAATTGTTCCCAATGCTGGTGCCGTGGGTCATCATGGCGGCCGGTACGATGTAGCAATGTTTGCCGGTTGAGGAGCCCCGGCCAATGGAGGACATCTGCATCACGATGGAGCCGTCACATACTGAGGCCTTGCTGTTGACGTACGCTTTCGGATGAATAAGGGCCTCGGCAGGCGTCATGCTTGCAGCCAGCGCCCTTTCGACCACCTTGCTACGTGTGTCTGGATAGCCAATACAGGCAATGAATATTTCGGCATATTGGGCTGCGTTCTCAATGCTATCCGCCAGGTGAGGAACGTCCTCTTGCAGGCGCTTGGTACACAGCTCTTCTGTCCAGCTATCGTCGGCGATGCAGCTGATGGTGCGGCGGGACAGGCCCAAGGCATTTAGGTCTTCAATGATGGCCAAGGCATTTTCAGCGTGTCCGCCTGCACCCAAGAGGGCCAAATTACTCATGACCGCTACTCCCCAACTCAATACCATGAGCATTCTACGGGACTTAAAACGGCATGCAAAGATATTGGCTGTTTGCGGTCATGTTCCTGTACATTTGTGACTGCAGCGCCTACAAGGCCGCACCGGCGGGGTATGCTCGGCTACAGGTCTAAAACTGATGGCCGAAATTGAAAGTACAGACATGACAGAATTCAATGGGGTCAACCCGGCGCTGGCCAAAGCGCTCGACGAACGTGGCTTTGAAGCCCTGACCCCGGTCCAGGAAGCTGTGCTGGACCCTGCCTGTGACGGTGCGGACCTGCTGGTTTCAGCCCAGACCGGTTCTGGCAAAACCGTGGCCTTTGGAATTGCCGGGGCCCCGACATTACTGGGCGATGATGGCAGGGTTGTGCAGGCGGAAGCGCCTGTGGCGCTTGCCATTGCCCCAACGCGTGAATTGGCCCTACAAATTAAGGCAGAGCTGTCCTGGCTGTATCGTGAGGCGGGTGCGCGTCTTGCCACCTGTGTGGGGGGTATGGACATGTCACGCGAGCGCCAGGCGCTGTCTCGTGGCGCTAATATAGTAGCGGGTACGCCAGGCCGTCTGCGTGATCATATTGAGCGTGGTTCTTTTGATACGTCCTGCCTCAAGCTCGTCGTGCTGGACGAAGCAGACGAAATGCTCGATATGGGCTTTCGTGAAGACTTGGAATATATCCTGCAGGCCGCCCCACGCGAGCGCCGCACATTCCTGTTTTCTGCCACCGTCCCCAAGCCTATTGCCAATATGGCCAAGCGCTTTCAGAAAGACGCAGTACGCATCGATACGGTGGATTCCAAAGGCCAGCATGCAGACATTGATTATCAGGCGCTGACGGTTGCCCCGAACGACAAGGAAAATGCCATCGTCAATGTGCTGCGCTATTACCAGCCGCAAAATGCCCTGATTTTCTGCAGCACCCGCGCCACGGTGAACCATATGACCAGCCGTTTCGCCAATCGCGGCATTGCTGTGGTGGCCCTGTCCGGTGATTTGAATCAGATCGCCCGAAACCACGCGCTGCAGGCCATGCGCGATGGCCGCGCCCAGGTGTGTATCGCCACCGATGTGGCTGCTCGTGGTATCGACCTACCGAATCTGGACCTCGTGGTCCATGCCGACATCCCCAGGAACGAAGAAGCCTTATTGCATCGCAGCGGCCGTACGGGCCGGGCTGGTCGCAAGGGTATTTGTGCGCTCATCGTGCCGCATAATTGGCGCAAGCGGACCGAGCGCCTGTTGAAGTCGGCCAGAATTGTTGCGGACTGGACGCCACCACCAACAGCCGCGCAAATCCGTGAAAAAGATCAGGAACGCCTGGTTGATAATGACGCGCTGCAGGCGCCCATTGATGAGGATGAACGCTCTGTCGTCGACCGACTGGTTGAGCAATATCAGCCCGAGCAACTGGCCGCCGCCTATATGCGTCAATTCATGCAGGACAAGTCTGCCCCAGAAGAGTTGCTCAGCGAAGCGCCCAAGCACAAAGACAAGCCCAACAAGCGGCAGGACTTTGAAGATGGCGTGTGGGTGTCCTTGTCAGTAGGGCGTGACCACAACGCAGAGCCACGCTGGATTTTGCCAACGCTGTGCCGTGCGGGCCAGCTTACCAAGAAGGATATTGGGGCTATCCGTATCCACCAGCGGGAAACCCATGTAGAGCTGCGCAAGGAAGCCATTGAAGACTTCCTGGCAGCCGTCGGACCCAGCCGCAAGATCGAGAAGACGATTACGGTTGACCGACTGGAAGGCGTACCCGAAGGGCCGCGCTATTCGGGTTCAGCGAAACCGAAGCAGCGAGACTACGCCAAGAAGCGGCCTTTTGGCGCGCGCAAGCAGGGCGGTGACCGGGACGACAGGCCGCGTCGCAATTTCAGGCCGGAAGAAGACGGTGCCACAGGTGCCGACGCAGCGCCTGCAAAAAAACCAAAGAAGGGCAAGAAAAAGCCCCATAAAAAGAAGTTAGCTCGGGCGGCTGCCAAGCGCGCCAAGGGTAACCCGCTGCCGCGTGAAAAAGGCGAGGGTGGCTATTCCAAGAGTGATGGCCCCAATAGCCGTGGACCCAAGGACAAGCACCCCAGAGACAAGAAACCCAAAGGCAACGGCCAGACCCGTAACAGGCCTGGCCGCGCTGGCAATGATGGTTCCGCACCTTTGAAGCGGCGGAAAAAGTAGGCGTTATTCTTCGGCCTCTTAGTCTTCCACTGTGATGGCCTGCGCCGGGCAAACCTCGGCAGCCTCATGTGCCTCACGGATGTCGTCGTCCGTTTGCAGGTCTTGGACCAAGACTTCGGGGCAACCGGATTCGTCATCCCGACCGATGATGCGGGGGTGGTTGTAATAGCACTCACCCGCAACAATGCATTTCTGAAGGTCCAGTTTCAGTTTCATGATCTGTGTTCTCCGCTGATAGTGGTCTAGTCGACGTCGAACTCGACCCACAATTCTGCGGGCGAGCGGAAACCGCCTGAATCAATGGATGGCGATGTGATGCCTTCATGTTCAGCAAATTTCGGCCGGAAATTCTTCAGCGAATTGGCAAGCAATGTACTGCCGATAATTGCTTCCTGCCGTGCCATGGCATAGCCCATGCAGAAATGCTGGCCAATGCCGAAGCCGAGGTGACCCGGCTTGCCATCCTTATAGCGACCAGAGCGGTTTTCACGGCCCATATGCAGATCATCGCGGTGGATGTCGAACGTATCGGGGTCCTTGAAGACGCGCGGATCACGGTTGCCGGCACCCAGATAGATGATCACGCCATCGCGTTCTGGAATGACCTCGTTATAGAGTTTGATCTCTTTGGTCGTGCGACGGAATTGCGCGTGAACAACCGGGTCATAACGCATCATTTCCGTGAACACATTGGTCCACAGATCTGGGTTCTCCTTCACGTCGGCGAACTGGTCCGGGCGCGTGTACATCATGTGATACCACATGTTGGAAATGGCCTTGTCGGTGGTGTCGCCACCAGCGGCCAGCAGCAGTGCAACAAAGCCTTTGATCTCTTCCATGGTCTGGCGGCGACCGCCAAGTTCGGCGTGCACAAGGGCCGACAGCAGGTCGTCCTTGGGGTCTTTTTCGCGCTGGTTGATCAGGGGCTCAATATAGTCCCACATCTCATTGCGGGCCGCCAAGCCGCGCACTAGATGTTCACCACCAAAGCCCAACCCGGCGATCAGCGCCTGGTACCAGCCGACGAACATGTCTTCGTCTTCACGCGGCAGGCCCAGCATGTTGGATATGACGCGGATCGGGAACTGGTTCGAGAACTCAGATACGAGGTCCACTTCACCCTTTTCCTTGAAGTTATCTACAAGCTCGTGGGCGATCAGATCGATGAAGGGCAAAAAGGCATCCAGCTTGCGACCTACGAATTGACCGGCAACAACATTGCGCATGAAGCGGTGTTCATCGCCGACGCCATATTCAAGAATGTTCGGGCCAAACACATGCCGTTTGCCGAATTCATAGTCTCCACCGGGTTTGTAGACGCCGCGCGTATAAGCCTCGCTGTCCTGGAAGACGGCATCAATGTCCCAATATCGGCTGATCACCCAGCGATTGTGGAAACGGTCATGGAAAATCGGGTGGTGTTCCCGCAAACGTTCATAAAGCGGGAATGGATCTTTTTGAAATTCGGGATCATCGAACTCACGTGGGTCGATGGCATATTTCAGCATTTCTTCGAGTGCGGACATATTTTTGATCGCGGCCTCGCCGCGCCCCCTGATTGACTGTAGTCCCAAGGCTAGAACAGAGATCGGGGCCGCGCAAACAAATTAGAAGCACGCATGACTTTATTGCCGATATGGCCTTGGGCAAGTGCAACGAACGTGGCATGCTGGCGCCAATCAATAGTGAGCCGAGCAGGCCCGTAGATGGAGGGACACATGGAAGTGAAAGACAAGATCGTTGCCATTACAGGCGGTGCTGCCGGTATTGGCGCGACGATTGCCCAGAACTTGGCAGACCAGGGTGCACGCGTTGTACGGCTCGATGTAGCCCAACCCCAAGACCCTTCCATTGGTGAATTATTCATCGAATGCGACGTAACGAGCGAAGAATCTCTGGCAACGGCAGTTGCACGTATCCGTGCAGACATGGGTGAGGTTTCGGCCCTGTTTCTTAACGCGGGCGTCATGAGCCGCCCAGCTTCTGCATCCCTTTTCAGTGATCCTTTGGAGATCGCGGGTACGGATGCCTATCACCGCGTTTTCAATGTGAATGTCAATGGTATGGTCTATGGCCTAAAGGCTTTCTTGCCGTCGCTGCAGGCAGCAGGCAACGCCCAAATTGTTGCGACTGCCTCTACGACGGGTCTGACCGGGCTGGGGCCTGATCCGTATTATTCCATGTCCAAACACGCCGTTGTGGGCTTTGTGCGTAGTTTTGCCCAGGTGCTGGAACCTGCAGGTATCAAGATCAACGCCATTTGCCCGGGTGGGGTTAAGACGGACATTGTACCCAAGGATATGGCTGAACTGGCAGAGAGTTTCATGGCGCCCGAGGAACTGGCCGAGGCGGCAATTGCAATTCTGAGTGCGGGCACGAGTGGCGGCATCTGGGTTAAAGACCTGGCGGGCAAGCCCATGTGGATGGTCGACGAAATTCTCGAGTCTGCTTGATCTTCCGCCAGTTGGGAGCGTGTTGCAGGCGCTCACGGCATATTTCAAATCTTAATAAAACTTAATACACCGCGAATAAACGTCTCTCTAGGATGAACGAGTGGCGCAGGGATAGCTGCCACTTTTGCGTAACCAAGATCAGTAGAGTGGACGTTTCAATATGCAGCTTTCACCACGTGCTTACAAACTTGTAACGTCCGCAATTTGCTTTGCAGCGCTCCTTGTGGTTGCTGAGCTGATCAGCATACAGGCCGAGGAAACGCGCCTGCCTATATGGTTCTACGTAATTTTTTCCGTTGCCGTCATGAGCGCCGTCTGGCTGATGATGACACATCTGTTCACGCAGGAAACTGCACTGCGCAATAGTCGGGCAGACATGCTGGCGGTGCTTGGCGCTGTGTATGACGGCTTCATTACGTTGGATGTGGACGGGCGCATCAAACATTTCAGTGAAGCTGCGCGTCGTATCTTCGACTGCACCTTGGATGACATCCGGGACATGCCGTTCGAAGAACTTTTTGCGACTGAAAGTCGGCCTGCGTCCCGTGACGCTTTGGCCCAGATGATGGCCGATGAATCCGATGAGATGATGGACTTCGACCTCGACCTTGCTGGTGTTCGAGCCGACGGAAATGCTTTTCCGCTCCGGATAGCCAAAGCCAAACGGTCCCAGTCGGCAGTCCGCGACATGGTCATCATGGTCCGGGATATGAGTGAACAGTTCCGGCTCGACAGGTTGAAACAGGAATTTGTCTCGACAATTTCACATGAGTTGCGCACGCCACTCACGTCGATCCAGGGGTCTCTCGGCCTGATCCGCGCCGGCGTTGTTGGTGAGGTGCCGGAGAAAATGGCTGGCATGATCTGACCTGACCTCTGTTACGCAGCCACCTTCTATGTAACCTTTAGGGTGGTGTTTTGTGAAGGGCGAT
>JAURPT010000157.1 GCA_030836535.1 Alphaproteobacteria bacterium | reverse complement strand
CTCATATCCCACCGAGCTGCCCGCTGGCACGGCCCGTTCCTGCAATATCTGCGCGCGCAGGCGCACGACGGGGCGCAGCGGGTTGGCTGCCAGGCCCGGTGGTTGGCCGCCATAGAGGCCGATACCAATGCGCACCATGTCAAAGTGATAATGCTCGCCCAGGAACACCCCGGCAGAATTGGCCAGGCTGGCGGGCAGGTCCGGCAACATACGCGTCACTGTACTAAAGCTACGCAATTGTTCGTCATTCAGCGGGTGGTCCGGCGTGCTGGCACAGGCCAGATGGCTCATCACCCCACCTAGCATCAAACCACGCAGGGCCATAACCTTTTCAACCTCTGACACCGGGCAGCCAAGACGGTTCATACCCGTGTCGACATGCAGATGTGGTGCAGGTAACGCGTCTCGTCCTTCTGCATAGTCCCGCCACAGCCTGGCCTGCTCGAAACTGTTGAGTACCGGGCTGAGCCGGAAAGCGCCAAAGGCATGTTCCTGCCCCGGCAAAATACCGTTGAGCACATAGATATGTGCGTCGGCCAGCACCTGCCGCAGGGCTACGCCTTCTTCAAGGTTCGCAACGAAAAAGTCTGTGCACCCGGCGTTGGCAAGGGTCGTGGAGACCTGCTCCATCCCCAACCCATAGGCATTGGCCTTTACGGCAGCGGCAACCCGCGTGCTGTCACTAACCTGAGCGGTATAGGCCCGATAATTATGCGCAATGGCCCCCAGGTCGATTTCCAGCACGCTGGTAACCAGTTCATCCTGTTGGCAAGTGGTGGGCATGGGGCCGGATCGTCCTGTAAGAGGGTGCAAAAAAGGCAACCAAGTTGCACCACAAGCGCTCAGCCAGCGCAAGGCATAATTCCGTCGTTTTTGCGTGAAAGTCGCCAAGCCTTCCGCTACAAACACTGGGAACAAAATTTACTGCGTACACGCATGCTGCGTCAGAGTGCGTAGGCTGTGTGAAAGATAGAGGAAGAACACATGAAACTTGGAGTATTGCTCGGCTATTCCGGTGGCTCGATGGATTTGGGCTTGGAATTTGTCAAAGAAGCCGAAGCCATGGGCTACGATTCCGCCTGGACGGCTGAAGCCTATGGTTCCGACGCTGTAACCCCCGCCGCCTGGGTGCTGGCCAACACCACCAAAATCAAGGTGGGTACCGCCATCATGCAGCTGCCAGCCCGTACGCCCGCTGCAACGGCCATGACGGCCATGACGCTCGACGCCCTTTCCGAAGGTCGCTTCATTTTGGGCCTTGGCCCATCTGGTCCGCAGGTGGCTGAAGGTTGGCACGGCGTACCTTATGGCAAGCCGCTGACCAAGATGCGTGAATATGTCACCATCGTTCGCCAGATTCTGGAGCGCAAAGCGCCGCTGGAATTCCAGGGCGAAGAATATCACATCCCGAATATGGGCCCCGGCACCACCGGCCTGGGCAAGCCGCTGAAGTCCATTCTGCACGGCGACCCGGACATGAAGATCTATTCAGCTTCCATCACCCCGGGTGGTGTCCGCACGGCGGCTGAGCTGTTTGACGGCTTCTTCCCCATCTGGATGAACCCGGAGAAAATCTCGGTCTTTACCGAAAATCTGGACGAAGGTTTTGCCAAGGCTGGCAATAACAAGTCACTGGCCGACTTCGACGTCGCCCCGTTCGTGACCATTGTTGAAGGCGATGACATCGACAAGTGCCGCGACCAGGTTCGCCCGGGCATGGCGCTCTACATCGGTGGCATGGGCGCCAAGGGCAAGAACTTCTACAACGACTACTGCAAGCGCCTTGGCTACCCGGATGCTGCTGTGAAAATCCAGGACGCCTTCCTGGCTGGCCGTCGTGATGAAGCTATGGCTGCCATTCCTGATGCACTGATCGACGAAGTTGCCCTGTGCGGCACCGCCGACCGGATCAAGGGCCGCCTGGAAGCCTGGAAAGACGCTGGCAAGAAAAAGGAAGTGGGCTCTATGCTGCTGGGTAACCGCGACCAGAAGGTCCTCAAGATGGTTGCCGAGGAAATGCTGGGCTAATCAGCCTCCGCAGTTCCAAACAATCAAAAGGCCGGGATGGTTTGCCACCCCGGCCTTTCTGTTTCTGCGATGTATCGACGTACTAGGTGCCGGAGATCATCCGCCACAGGCCTTCGCCGCCCGACTGCGTGGCCGCACGGCCAAGGGCACGCTGCCAGTAAAATTCGGTGCCATATTCTTCGCGCCACGACCAAAGCCTGCGTGTGCGGTGATGCAGATTGTGCTCATGCGTAAAGCCAATAGCACCGTGTGCCTGATGGGCCAGCTCTGCTGCCACACCGGCAGCTTCTGACGTACGGGCCTTGGCAGATTCGATCAGCAGGCCTGGGTCACCGGCTTCCAACATATGCACGGCCATATCGGCCGCTGTTTTGGCTGCTGCAACTTCACCCGCAATTACAGCGAGGGAGTGCTGCACCGCCTGGAATTTGGCAATAGGCCGACCGAACTGGACGCGGTCGAGCGTATATTGCACCGTCATTTCCAGCATGTTTTCCAGTGCACCTGCCATCTGGATGGAGCGAGCGAGCGCTCCCAGTTTGAACAGGCTTTCAGGCGTTACATCATTGCCAAGCGGGCCACAGGCCGAAACAACAGCATCACTGAATGTGACATTGTTGCGCGGCTCACCCGCCAGATTGGTACTGGCTTCAATGTCGGCCTTGTCGGCATCCACGAGGGCTGCAACCGGCTGGCCGCCCATATCGGCAACCACGACAAGCTGGCCCCCCGGAATAGCCCAGGCAACAGCAGCCACCGCGCCATTCAGCACATAATTGTCGCCAGACTGGCTCAGGGAAACGCTTTCGTCTTCAGCAGGCAGGGCAAAGCCCAACGGCCCGGCAGGAATGGCTTGCCCTGCACTGGCCAGAGCAACGCCACCCAGCATGGTTTCCGCCAAAGGCAGGGGTGCCGAATAGGCACCGGCTGCCCGCAGCACCGCCATGGCCATGCCAATGGTGCCGCCACCACCGCCATTTTCTTCAGCAATGGCGATATGGGTCATGCCGGATTCTTCGATGGTGTTCCAAAGGTCGGCAGGCCATGTGCCCTTCTCTGCTGCGTTGACGACATCGGGTTCACACAGGTCGCGGAAAATCCGGTCGGCTGTGTCGGCGATCATCTGGCGCATTTCGTTCATTTCGTCACTCATGTACGCTCTCCTATCGCATGCCCAGGCTACGGGCGATCATGCCCCGCAGGATTTCACGCGTACCGCCCTGAATGGTCAGGGAGGGCACGGTGAGGATGGCGCTGGCCATTTTCGCTGCATAAAGGTCAGCCGACTTCTGCGACGGCATCGTGTCGATGATCGTGCGGGAAAATTCAGGGACCAGCTTGCAGTAATTGGTGCCCAGATCCTTCACGATGGCGCTTTCAGCCACCGGCACCTTGGCTTCACCCAGCATACCGGCAACAGACAGGGACATCTGCCGCAGGGTGATCAACTGCGATGAAAGGCGGCCAATAACCTGTGCTTCGTGGTCCGTCGGGTTGTCACCAACAGCTTCTACAAGCTCGGCAAAGAGCTGGAAGGTCGACAGGAAACGTTCCGGGCCAGAGCGTTCATAGCCCAGCTCGCTCATCACCTGGTTCCAGCCATCGCCGATTTCGCCGATAACGCAATCATCAGGCACAAAACAGTCGGTAAACACTTCTTCGTTGAAGTGATGTTCACCAGACAGGTTGATGACCGGGTTGATCTCGATCCCATCGGAGCTGAGGTCAATCAGCATTTGGCTGAAGCCCGCATGGCGGTTTTCAGGGTCCAAAGGCGAGGTGCGCACCAGAGCAACCATGTAATGGCAAACATGGGCGCCAGACGTCCACAGCTTGGTGCCGTTGAGCAACCATCCGCCATCGGTCTTGGTGGCGCGGGTCTGTGCGCCTGCCAGGTCGGAGCCCGAATTCGGCTCAGACATACCAATGCAGAAATACAGCTCACCCGCGGCAATACCAGGCAAAATCTTCTGGCGTTGTTCTTCCGTGCCATATTTCAGCAACAAAGGACCAGACTGACGGTCTGCAATCCAGTGGCAACCCGTTGGGGCACCTGCCGATAGCATTTCTTCGGTCACGACATAGCGTTCCAGCGCTGTGCGCTCATGGCCGCCATATTGCTTTGGCCATGTCAGGCCGATAAAGCCGGCCTGGCCCAAACGCTGTGAATATTCCGGCGTATAACGCGCCATGGCTTCGATATTACCGGCATTACCACGCGCTTTTTCTTCAGCCAGAAAGGCGCGGATTTCCTGTCGGATTTCTTCGCATTCGGGCGGCAAGTCGAGCGGCGGGAAGTTTAGTCCCTGAAACACTATATGCTCCTGTCAGGTCAATTTTTGTTGGGCGCAGCTTGCAAAAAAGTGAGGGCCCATTTCAAGCCCTCACTTCCCAGAGGTGATGAATTTTATTCCGCAGCCTTGACGACCGGCGAACCCGTTGACCAATCGATAGTCCGGATGGGGTCTGTCACACCATCCCAGGTGTCTGCGCCTTCGCGGATAAAGCCGAACATGGTGTCCATTGCCTCGGAATGAGCCATCAGCTGGATCATGGTGCCCGGGGCGTTTTTGTTGTCGAGATAGGCATGACCATCGCCATACCGCTGATGCACGACCCAGTCGTCACCGATCTCGGCCAATTTGTCGTCAATATTGTCGCACCACACGGCCAGGTGCTGCAGGCCGCCTTCGGGGTGTTCGTCGAGATATTGCTTGTAGATTGTGGGCACGTCGTCGTGCTGCATGATCACTTCGATCTGCTGATCGCCGGAATAGGCGAAGGCTGCGGTGATATCGACGGTGGCTTTTTCGCCGTTCAGCTCACAGGGCGGGCTGACATGCCGTTCGATAAAGAAAGGGCCAACGCCGCGCGCCAGCCAATGTTGCATGGCTGCATCAATATCGGGCACGATGTAGCCCTGCTGGACAACAGGTCCAAACAATTTGCTCATTTCAGGTCTCCTATTGGTGAGTCCGGTTGAGAGTAGTACCGCCCGTGAGGGGACGCAAGATGATCGACTTGCCCGGACGACCGTGATTGGTGACGGAAACACATTCTACGACAGGCACAATGTGACGGATCAGGCGAGGGTATTCGGGGAGAGATTAAACGCCAGGAACGGGATGACACGATCTACGACAGGGACTAACTTGGGGTAATGTCATCAATGCCTTGGTCAGAACGTGAAAACGAACTCATTGTTGCCGATTATTTTTCGATGTTGGCGGCTGAGTTTTCAGGCGAGCACTATAATGAGGCCGAGCACAATAGAGCCCTTTAGGGGCTGATCGACCGCAGCAGGGGGTCAATCGAACGCAAACATCAGAATATAAGCGCGGTTCTCAAGGCTTTAGGCGAGGTCTGGATCGACGGTTACAAGCCACTGTTCAACTACCAAGTCTCTCTTGAGGAAGCAGTCGCGAAACACCTTTTGGGGCAGCACGATTGGCTGGCACGAAATTCGCAAACTCCGGTACCCAGTGGACTGCAAGAAGCTGAACCTCTCTGGATTGGCCCGGCTCCAACCCAAAGCAACCTGCCGATGCCTGATGAATTGGACCAGACATTGGCTACCGCTAGAAAGTTTGATGTCGCAGGCCGGGACGAACGCAATTTCATCTCTCCCGAAATGAACTGGCTGTATCAGACCAATTCAAGGACAATTGGCACCTTGTAGGCCTATGGGACTTTGCTCGGCGACCAAAAGCATTCGAATTGCGGCCACCGTTGGAACAACACGTGTCCCTAACACCGACCAGTTTTCAGGCAAGTTTCAATTCGTATTAGAGCAAACTGGGCGCTCAATGTCCCACTACACTATCATCCCACAACACCCTCATCCCTTAGCGCCGCGATCTCATCGTCTCCGAATCCGGCGTCGGCCAGCACAGCGTCAGTGTCGGCGGCCAAGAAAAGGGCGTCATTCAGATTATCCGCTGGCGTCTCGGAAAACTGCGCGGCGTGGCGGGCCTGGCGCAGGCGGCCGGAAATGGCGTGGTCATATTCCACCAGCGTGCCATTGGCAAAAATCTGCGGGTGCTTGATCAGCTCGTTCCGCGTCAGCACCGGGGCGCAGGGCACACCTGCCTCATCGAGGATCCCCATCCAGTCATCGGTGGTTTTGTCCACCAGCACGGACTGGGTTAGCTCGAGCCGGTCATTGATATTCATGTCGCGCAGGGCCGGGGTATTGAACCGTTCATCCTCCAACCACTCCGGGTGGCCCAAGGCATGGGCCAGCGCCTGCCAAGGGCCATTACTCATCACCGCTACCGACATATAGCCGTCTTTGGTTTCGTAAATGAGGTCGATAAAGCTGGCCGCCCGCTGCTGGCTGACCTCCTTACCCACAAAGGTCTGCGCCCCCATGTCGGACGACCAAAGGAATTGCACCACCGCATCGATCATCGATAGGGTAACATGCTGGCCTTGCCCCGTTTTCTCCCGCGCATACAACGCGCTGGAAATGGCCTGCGCGGCGGTCACCGCGGTGAGTTTATCCGGCACAATGGTGCGGATCAGCCTTAGCCTTTGTTGGTCGGACCCGCCCTGAATGGATGCGAGGCCCGACAGCGCCTGTATGATCGGGTCATAGACCGGCTTGTGCGACCATGGGCCTTCTGCCCCGAAGCCGGAGATCGAGACATAGATGATGTTGGGGTTGATGGCCCTGATGTCGTCATAGCCCACCCCCAGTCGGTCGACCACACCGGGGCGGAAGTTCTGGATGAACACATCGCTAGTGGCCGCCAACCGCTTGATGACATCCACCCCCGCCTGTTCTTTCAAATCGACCGTGATGGAGCGCTTGTTGCGATTGTTGTTGTGAAAGGTGGCATGCAGCCCCCCTGCCCGGTTGCCGCCAGCACGCACATAGTCGCCGCCTGGGGCTTCAACCTTGATGACATCAGCCCCCTAATCGCCCAGCAACATGGTCGCAAAGGGGCCGGATATCATCGTTGAGAGGTCGAGAATTCGGACCCCGCTGAGCGGGCCTGAAGCTAGTTCAGCCATCTACTGCCCCCTTTACTGCCATCGTGCCGCTTCTGTTTCCGGCAGGGGCCGGAGGCGCGGATAATAAGGGCTCCGCAGCGGGTCGCCCGGTTTCAGATGCCGCGACAGGCCCGGCGTCAGTGGCACCGTGGGTCTGCTGTCTGGCCGCGTGGCATAGGTGATGTCGTCCCCATACAGCCGCACCGAGAGCGTGCGACGTCGATGGCCTTCCGTCGTATGACCCCCACCATGCAGCGTGTTGGGGTGTAGCAACAACACATCACCCGGTGTGATATCGTAAGAGACAATGTCCCACTTGTCGCGTTCGGCCTCAATATCGGGCAGGCGCGGCAGGTCCTTGCCATAAAAGCCGATGGTCGGGTCTTCTGCTGCGTCCGCAGGCGAGAAGCCGTCATACATGGTTTGCCGGTGTGAGCCGCGCGCAAATTCAAGGCATTCTTCCTTGGGTAGCGGGTCGAGCGAAATCCACATAGAGGCAATCTGGCTACCCGCGACGGGCCAATAGGGCATGTCCTGGTGCCACGGCGTGCGCCGGCACGGGCCGCCATCCTTTACGAAAACATGGTCGAATAACAGCCAGATATTCTCCGAGCCAATCAGCGCGGCGATCATGTCTGCAATGGGCGAATCATAAAGCAGGCGCTGGAATTCCGGCGTCATGTCGAAGTGCCGCACACAGTCAACAAATTCACCGGGCAGGTCCTTGAAGAAGGTCTGGATATAGGGCGAACCACTACCAAGGATACGCGTAATACCCAGTTCGATCAGCAGCAGCCATTCGGGTGCCAGGGCCTGCGGCAAATAGACAATGCCATCTTCCTGATATTGGCGGATCACCTCTGGTGTAATCAGCGATAGCGGATTATCCAACCCGCTGGCTGATGCAGCATTGGCCTGTTGCATCATGGTCTCCTTCTTCCTTGGCCCAAACTATGCGAACAATTGGACAGACTGTAAACAGCGCGGCGCGCCAGACCGGAGATAGAGACGTTTTCGTTGAAAGCAGACTGACGCACTCAATGTTTCATGCTAGAAATCCCGGGAATCAATTCTGATTGAACCTTCCGAGGGAGAGTAAAATGTCTCGTATTGTCATTTCCGGCGTGTTGGAATTTCCGCCTGAAGTCCGTGAAGAAGCCCTGACAACGGCCAAGCCGCATATTGAAGGAGCCTATACCGAAAAGGGCTGCATCCACTATCTGTGGACCGCTGACCTGAACCACCCTGGTCGCGTTGTTGTTTACGAAGAATGGGAAAGCGCAGAAGACCTTGAAGCGCATCTGCGCGACCACTGGTACGACGACATGCGCGAACACCTTGGCAAGTACAACCTGCTGGGTGCTGAAACCAACAAATATCGCGTAACCCTCAAAGAACCGGTCTACGGCCCAGACTTTGTTGCCAGCGCTTACTTCTCTGACGAAGAAAAGCCTGAATAAGCATTACGCATCTGCGTTTGCAGCGCCGCTCCGGACTTTCCGGGGCGGCGTTTTTTATGCGTGCACGCCCTAAATCACGCCCTCGTCGCGCAGCTTTTGGATATCGGCCTCGCTGAGGTTGAGCCATTCACCCAAGACCTCATCATTATTGCCACCCAAATCCGGGAAGAAGCCCGGATCTCTACCGGGCGCGCCGTCGAACCGCAGGGGTGAGGCCAGCACCGTAATATCGCCAATGATCGGGTGGTCCTGCTTGTGGAACATGCCCCGCTCCCACAGATGCGGGTCGTGCAGCATGTCATCGATGGTCTTGACCGGTGAACAGGGAAAGCCGAATTCCTGGCCAAGCGCCAGCGCTTCTTCCTGCGTCAGCTGTGCTGTCCAGTCTTCAACCACGGCGTCGGTCTTGGCCATGTTGCGGGCCCGGCGGGCCATCGACCGGAAGTCTTCATGGTCGATCAAGTCCGGGCGCCCCATAGCGTTACACAGGCGCTGCCAATGGCCTTCATTAATGCAGATGATCGCCAGATAGCCGTCCTTCAACGCATACACATTATAAGGTGCCACCGCATAACCGCCATGATGGTTGCCGGTGCGGTCAACGGCAGGCGGGTTGTCGCCAAAATAGGCCCCCAAATTAGACGCCAGAGCGGGAATGACCGTTTCCAGCATGGCAATGTCGATGGAAGCACCTTCACCTGTTTTTTCGCGCCGATACAGGGCGGTTGCGATGGCCCCGAACAAATGCGTACCCGAGAGAAAATCAGCCACCGCCGGGCCGGACTTTACCGGCGGCCCATCGGGAAATCCGGTTGCGCTCATCAGGCCAGAGGCGGCCTGAATGGTGATATCCATGGCGGGCTGGTCGCGGTCTGGCCCAGACTGGCCATAGCCCGAGGCAGAACCCACGATCAGCCGCGGATTTTGTGCCCGCAACACATCATGGCCGATGCCCAACCGGTCCATCACCCCG
Source organism: Alphaproteobacteria bacterium (assembly GCA_030836535.1). GTDB lineage: Bacteria > Pseudomonadota > Alphaproteobacteria > SMXS01 > SMXS01 > SMXS01. The sequence continues at coordinate 758 of JAURPT010000157.1, read as the reverse complement.
GGGCGGTAATTTTCCACAACCACATCCACATGCTTCACAAGATCGAGCAGGATGGCTTTACCTTCTTCGGACTTCAGGTTCAGGGTGATCGCCTTCTTGCCGCTGTTCAACAGCGCCAGCGGGATGCCCGCCCCCAGGCTGACATTGAAGCGCTTGCGCACCGGTTCGCCATCCAGCGGTTCCACCTTGATCACCTCGGCACCCGCCTGTGCCATCAGGAAGGTGGCATAAGGCGCCTGATAGACCTGGCCAAGGTCAAGAACCCGCACGCCCTCAAAAGCCAGAGAGCCAGTATTTGCGTCCGTCATGGGTGAAGTGTCCCCCGATCCTTCATTATTCGTGGCGCCATCTTAGAGACGACGCGTGTTGATGTCACAGCAATATAGAGGACAAGGCAGGAGACAATATCCAACCAGCAATTTCCGAAAAGCACGGGATTGGGTTAACCTTTAGCAGTATGCGGAAAAGGGGGAGTAAGCCGGTGCGGGATGTCATTATCAGAAATATGAGGGCGCGCTTTGATGCCTGGCTGGACCTGGCCAATTCCATTGAGGCTGACCTGGTGGAGAGAGAGCTGCCGGTGGAGAAGAGCAAGTCCCTGAAAGCCCACTTCTGGTGCAGGCATTGTCAGACTAAATCTGTGGCGCACAAAAGTGCTTGAAAGCAACCTATCCTATGCCGCAAGTTGACGCCACTCTGCCAGGGCAGCGGAGCGGTAGGCTTTGAAGTTTTCGCGACTTTCGAGGTGGCGGTCTTTG